>JANMDS010000163.1:0-57768 GCA_031376405.1 Betaproteobacteria bacterium | reverse complement strand
GAGATATCTCCTAAAAAACGGCCTTTTTGCGCCGCAGGTATCGAGGGTTTATTTATTTACAGCTTCGCCAAAATCGCGTCGCCTGAAGATACTTCAAATTTCCCCGGCGCTTCTTTGGCGATGTGTGTGACCACACCATTGTCCACAATCATCGCGAAGCGGTCGCAACGCACGCCCATGCCACGCGCCGTAAGATCGAGCTCCAAACCCAATGCTTTGGTAAACGCCGCGCTGCCGTCGCCCACCATGCGCACTTTGCCGTCTGTGCCTTGCGAGCGGCCCCAGGCGCCCATTACGAAGCCGTCGTTAACCGACATACAAAACACTTCGGCTACGCCTTTGGCTTTTAATGCATCTAAATTTTTAAGATAGCTCGGTACGTGCTGCGCTGAACACGTTGGTGTGTAGGCGCCGGGCAAGCCAAAAATCACAATCTTGCGCCCTGCTGCGGCAGCGGCCATGTCCACCGGCTGGGGCGGCATCGGGCAGTTTTTGCCATCGTCGTGGCCGGGCGATTCGTAAAGCGTGCCTGCGGGAAGTCTTTCGCCTGCTGAAATCATTTTGAAGCTCCTTACAATGGTTGCGTAGTTGCGTAAATCATTTAACCCTCCATAATAATCTATTGCAATGTCTGAGTCCTCCGATTTTCTTGTCGCCGCCCACGATTTAGCCGACATCGCGCGCCCGATTGCAAAAAAATATTTTCGCCAGCCACTCACGGTGGAGCGCAAAGGCGATGCCTCGCCGGTGACTATCGCCGATCAGGAAATCGAAGCGGCGATGGTGGCGTATTTGCGGCGTAATCTGCCCGAACACGGCATCTTGGGCGAAGAGCATGGAGACGTAAACGTGCACGCCGAGTGGGTGTGGGTGCTCGACCCGATTGATGGTACTAAAAGCTTTATAACCGGACGGGCCACGTTTGGCACGCTCATCGCCCTTGCCCACTGGGGACAGCCTGTGCTTGGCATCATCGATCAACCTATTACCGAAGAGCGCTGGGTAGGTTGCGCAGGCAAGTTCACTACGTTTAACAACACGCCATGCAACGTGCGTGCGCAAGTGGCGATCGACGAGGCGATTGCCGCCACCACCACGCCCGCACAATGGACGCACGACTGGCCCGCGCACCAAAGGTTCACGCAAAAAGTGAAGTCCATGATTTACGGCGGCGATTGCTACAGCTACGGGATGTTGGCGTGTGGTTTTGTAGACGTTATCGCCGAAGCGGACTTAAAGCCCTACGATTTCATGGCGCTCGTACCCATCGTACAAGGCGCGGGCGGGGCGATTTCAGATTGGGCGGGTGCGCCGCTTTCGATCACATCGGAAGGAAAAGTGCTCGCCGCCACCGGCGCGGCTTTGCTCGCGCAGGCATTAGCGGTGTTGGCGTAGGCGCGTTTTGCGCCCAATACCTGCGGCGTAAAAAAGACAGTTTCTGGATGATATCTCCCAAAAAATGCGGGTTTTGCGCCGCAGGTATTTTGAGAATTACGTTGTCGCGCGCTTTTTGAAACGACCCATTAACGCGCCTGGCGTGAGCGAATACGGCTTTTCCACTGCGATAAACAATACGGCGGAGGTAATGAGCGTCATCACAAACGCAAGCGGCAATAGCGCCCAAATGGCGCCGGCTTGGTCTGCGCGCGGGGGAAATACTTTGCCCAGCACCAAAAAGAAGAATTTGATGGTGAGCCCGTGAATGAGGTAGTACGAATAGCTCATGTTGCCCAGCCAGCGCAGCGGGCGCCAGCAAAATACCGCTCGGGTTACACCGCGCGCGCCGTCGGCCACGCAAAAGCAGGCAAAGCAGCCGTAGCCAAAAAATAGGCAGAGCAACACGACTTGAAGCGAAACGCCTTTGCCGTGCAGCACCCATACAGTCATGATGCCAAGCGCGATGGCTACAAGCCCCAAGCCGTTTTCTTGCTTCAGGCGCACGCCTTTAGTCACCAGCTCGTAGAGGACAATACCGGCGATGAACATCATCATCCGCGCGGGCCCGCCAAATTTCCAAAACAAAACCGCCAGCACCAACAGCGCCACAACAAAAAACTGAATGCGCCGCGCTCGGCTCCAGCTGCGCAGGCCCAAAAGCGGGATGATCGCCGGAATGATGAGGTAGTAAAACATCTCATACGAGAGCGACCAGGTGACGGTGTTGAGCGCTTGGATATCAAATAAGCCAGGCATGAACAACATATTTTGCAAAACGAACAGCCCGCCTGCGGCGGCACCTTTGGGGATTTTGCTCTCCGAAGGGAACGCGAACGACAACACCAAATACACCAGCGTGACGGCTAAAAACGTTGGGTAAATGCGCTCGACGCGTCTTAAAAAATAGCGCCCAAACGGCTTGTGCCGCTCAATGAGGGTGCCGTAAATGAGGTAACCGCTCAGCACAAAAAACAAATCAACACCGGTGTTGCCCACGCTGTGCAACAAATCAATAATCTGCCCGCTCAATGAGTTTGCCGCCACCCAGGGTCGGGCGAGCGTGGTGTAGTGCACGAGAAACACAAGCGTTACGGCTAAACCACGCAGCCCTTCCATAGAAATGAGGCGCGCGTTCTCATCGTCGAACTCAAACGTTTTTCTTAGCCATCGCTGCATGTAATTGAAATCCCCGTGATTCGTGTTCGGTTTCGCCTCGGCGCTGGCGCGGATTCACGCGTACCGAAGAGCGTGGCGTTCCCAAACCTGCCGTATTGCCAACAGTTTACGAAGACTCACGTCTCGAAGCTTTAAGCGCTCACCAAAACGCACAACCTGCGGCGTAAACGGAGCACTTTTTCGGCATTATCTCCCCGAAAATCAGTAATCTGCCTTGTTTTGGTGCAATTTGCCTTTAATGTTTCGCTCCGAGTCAATGCCAATCTGGCATAAAGTTTGAAGAAAACGAACCGTCGCATTGACCCGACGGGCGGCCTCCCGCTACAATCTTGGGTTTGCTTTGGTGTACTTTAGGTTAACGCCTACGGCATCCCAAGCATGCAGTATGAACGAAAGAACGCTGTGGCTGCTGCTTCGCAAGCTTTGTCGAGTGCCCCCATCCGGGCCGTATTGAAGTGGCAGGCGATACTCACTCTTTTATGTGCGCTCGTTGCGTACTTTTGGGTCGGTCAGCACGGCGCGCTTTCGGCGCTGTTAGGTGGAGTGGTCAATGCAAGTGCGGTCGGGGTGTATTGGTTTGTTGCGAACCTAGGCCTCAATAAAAGCCGTGTTGCTGGAGTTGGAACGGGTTTGTGGCCGTTGTTACGCGCTGAGATCGTGAAGATCGTATGCGTAGTGGTGCAAATTGTGATTGTGTTCAAAACTTATGCCCAACTACACCACCCAGCGTTTCTCGTAGCATTTTTAGTCACATTGTTGGCGTGGCGGGCATCGTTTTTTGTCCGCACCGACTCAGAAGTAGTAAGCAAATAAGTTCAATTTAGGTTTCGGTACGAACATGGCAGACGGCGCAAAAGGTTACGCGAACTCAGGCGAATACATCGACCATCACCTCTCCAACATGAAGGTGACGTGGGGTGGTCTGGGCCAAGTTCACCTCGACTCGGTGTTGATGGCGTGGGGCTTAGGCGCTTTGGTGTTTGGCCTTTTATTCATGCTTACTCGTGGCCTGACTTCCAACGGTGTGCCGAACAAAAAGCAAACGTTTATCGAATTACTCTACGACTTCGTAGACACGCAAGTTAAAGATATTTTCCACGGTGATCGTAAGTTTGTCGTCGGCATTTGCATGACCGTATTTATTTGGGTATTTTTCATGAACGCCATGAAGTTCATACCGGTAGATTGGCTCGCCGAGGGTTTGAAGTTTGTTGGAATTAAGCACTGGAAGCCCGTCGCCACAGCAGACATCAACACCACGCTAGCGCTCGCGCTTTCCGTAATCGCTTTGACGATTGTATTTAGCGTGAAATTCAAAGGCATTGGTGGCTACATTCACGAGCTCTTCTGCACGCCATTTCATGGTTCAGGCCCGATCAGCACGATTATCCTCGCGCCCTTTAACTTCCTGTTCCAGTTAATTGAGCTCGTTTCTAAGCCGCTCTCCCTCGCATTGCGTCTCTACGGCAACATGTACGCAGGCGAAATCATTTTCTTGTTGATTGCCTTGATGAGCGCTGCGGGTGTTACCGGCATCTTTTTTGGGGGCCTCCTGCACGCCGCATGGGCCATCTTCCACATCCTTGTTGTGCCTCTGCAAGCGTTCATTTTTATGATGCTCACAGCGGTGTATTTGTCGCTTGCAAAAGAGTCGCACTAATCGTTTTTATTTTTTTGTTTTTAATTATCTAGCTCGAAAGGAAATACCCAAATGGAAAGATTGATGATGTTGGCCAGCGTTCAAGGCTACACCGCAATTGCAATCGGCCTAATCGTAGGCTTAGGCGCGATCGGCGCTTGTATCGGTGTGGGCATCATGTGCTCGAAGTTCTTGGAGTCGTCTGCGCGTCAACCTGAGTTGATGCCACAGTTGCAAGGTAAAGTTTTCCTGCTCCTCGGACTAATTGATGCTTCGTTCATTATCGGTGTTGGTATCGCATTGTTGCTCGCGTTTGCAAACCCGCTCTTAAGCGTGTTGAACGCCGCAGCGAAGTAAATGCGCTCGCGGCGCATTGCGCCGCGATGCTTTCCCGCACTGTTCGTTTAATTTTTTGAAAAGACCAAAGTCATGGATATCAACGGCACGTTGATCCTGCAAGCCATCGGCTTCTTCCTTTTCATGTTCTTCACTGTGAAGTTCGTGATGCCGCCGCTTGCAAACGCCATCGAGGCACGTCGTAAGCAAATCGCTGACGGCTTGGCTGAAGCTGAAAAAGGCAAAGCATCGCTCGTCACCGCCCAGCGCGAAGGCGACAAGATGATTGCCGAAGCCAAAGTCAAGGCCGGCGAAATAATTGCCAATGCTGAAAAGCAAGCGGCAACGCGCATTGAAGCTTCTAAAGGCGAAGCCGTAGCCGAAGGCGAAAAGCAATTGGCTGCTGCTAAATCGGAGATGGATCAGCTCGTGTTCAAAGCGAAAGAGGGCTTGCGCAATCAAGTTTCCGATTTGGCTGTGGCGGGCGCGTCGAAGATTTTGCGCCGCGAGGTGAACCCACAGGTTCACTCCGATTTGCTCAAGCAATTGCAAGCGGAGCTATAAAACATGGCTGAGCTCGCCACTGTCGCCCGTCCTTATGCAGAAGCGGCTTTTTCGCTGGCGAAAGAGGGCAATATGCTGCCGAAATGGGCAGAAATGTTGCGCGCGCTTTCCCAGGTTGCGCAAGATGCCCAAATGAAGGTGGCGATTGCCAGCCCGAAAGTAAGCGTTGCCCAAAAGGTTGCGCTCTTCACGGGTGTGTGCGGCGATACGCTCTCCGATGCGGGCAAAAGCTTTGTGCGCACGGTAGTCGAAGCAGGGCGGGCCTCATTGTTGCCGCAAATTTCTGCGCAATTTGATGCGCTGAAAAATATCGCAGAAAACACCGCGGTGGCAACGATTCGTACCGCGATGCCGCTGACCACCGAGCAGAAAACTGAATTCGCGGAAAGCCTGAAAAAGAAGTTCGGCAAAACCATTGAAATTAAAGAAACGGTTGATGAGAGCCTCATCGCTGGTGCAATTATTACGGTCGGCGATCGGGTGATCGACGGCTCAGCAAAAGGTCGGCTCGCCGCTATGTCGGTGGGCGTGCGCGCCTGATTCCTAATCGAAGTGTTGTAGAGAAATAGAGAACTGCTATGAACCTGAATCCATCGGAAATCAGCGAACTCATCAAGAGCAAGATTGCTAATTTAGATACGCAATCGCAAACCCGTACGCAGGGCACGGTTGTATCCGTGACCGACGGTATTTGCCGCGTACACGGTTTGCAAGACGTTATGCAAGGCGAAATGCTTGAGTTCCCCGGCAATACTTTCGGCCTGGCCTTGAATTTGGAGCGCGACTCCGTGGGCGCCGTGGTGTTGGGTGCTTACGAGCACATCACCGAGGGCGACGTAGTGAAATCGACCGGCAAGATTTTGTCGGTGCCAGTAGGCCGCGAGCTGCTTGGCCGCGTAGTGAATTCGCTCGGCGAGCCGATCGACGGCAAAGGCCCGATCAACGCCAAAGAGTTCGATGTAATCGAAAAAGTAGCGCCGGGTGTGATTGCCCGTAAATCGGTTTCACAGCCAGTGCAAACGGGTTTGAAATCCATTGACTCGATGGTGCCTGTCGGCCGTGGTCAGCGCGAGCTCATCATTGGTGATCGTCAAACTGGTAAAACGGCTGTTGCGATTGATGCCATCATCAACCAAAAAGGCAAGGGCGTCTTCTGCGTCTACGTCGCGATTGGTCAAAAAGCCTCGACGGTTGCTAACGTGGTGCGTAAGCTCGCTGAAACCGGCGCGTTGGAGTTCACGATTGTGGTGGCCGCAACGGCATCGGAATCCGCTGCGATGCAATACATCGCCGCCTACTCCGGCTGCACGATGGGCGAATATTTCCGTGACCGTGGCGAAGATGCGTTGATCGTGTACGACGATCTTTCCAAACAAGCTGTTGCCTACCGCCAAGTTTCGTTGTTGCTGCGCCGCCCACCGGGCCGCGAAGCGTATCCAGGCGACGTGTTCTACCTACACAGCCGCTTGCTTGAGCGCTCTGCCCGTGTAAACGAAGAATATGTAGAAGCCTTCACCAAGGGCGCTGTAAAAGGCAAAACGGGCTCGCTAACCGCGTTGCCTGTCATTGAAACGCAGGCGGGCGACGTGTCCGCCTTCGTTCCAACCAACGTCATTTCAATTACTGACGGCCAGATTTTCTTGGAAACCGATTTGTTTAATGCTGGCATTCGTCCCGCGATTAACGCCGGTATTTCGGTGTCTCGCGTAGGCGGTGCCGCGCAAACTAAAGTCATCAAAAAGCTGGGCGGCGGTGTTCGCTTGGCCCTAGCGCAATATCGTGAGTTGGCCGCGTTCGCGCAGTTCGCCTCTGATTTGGACGAAGCCACCCGCAAGCAGTTGGAGCGCGGTCGTTTGGTGACCGAGCTTATGAAGCAAGCGCAATACAAGCCAATGCAAGTGTCGGAAATGGCGCTTACGCTTTTTGGCGTAAACAACGGCTACTTCGACGCAGTGGATGTGAAAAAAGCCCTCGCTGCAGAAAAAGCGATGCACGGCTACATCGGCAGCAAATACAAAGATTTGGTAGATCGCATCGAGAGCACCAAGGATTTGTCGAAAGACGACGAAGCCAATTTGCACGAAGCGATGAAAGACTTCACCAAGAACGGCAGCTACTAACGGGTTTGGCAACAGCGCTGGTAACAGCGCTGTGCCGCAGCATTGTTCATCAACACGTTAGTTAATGAGCGCTTAAGGAAGAAATCAAGTGGCTGGTTCAAAAGAGATTCGCACCAAGATCAAGAGCGTACAAAACACGCGCAAGATCACCAAGGCGATGGAAATGGTTGCCGCATCGAAGATGCGCAAGGCTCAAGAGCGCATGCGCGCGGCGCGGCCCTATGGCGACAAGATTCGCCAGATCGCTGCACACTTGGCGTTCGCTAATTCCGAATACAAACACCCGTATCTGGTGATGCACGACCACGTAAAAGCCGCAGGCTTGGTAGTAGTGAGCACGGATAAAGGTTTATGCGGCGGCTTGAACACCAATGTGTTACGCATGTCGTACAACAAGTTAAAAGAACTGCAAGCCGAAGGCGAAGATGTACGCATCACCGCCATTGGTAATAAAGCAAATGGCTTTTACCAGCGCGTTGGCGCAAAAGTGGTTTCACACGTAGTGGGTTTGGGCGATGCGCCTACGATGGATAAGTTGATCGGCCCGCTCAAAGTGCAGCTCGATGCCTATGAAAAAGGTGAGATTGATCGCATTTACATCGTGTACACAAAGTTCATCAACACGATGAAGCAAGAGCCGGTGTTGGAGCAATTGTTGCCGTTGCCGAAAGAGCGCTTAGAGAAATCCGATGCGTCGGCAGCCAACCGCGGCTCGTGGGATTACACCTACGAGCCTGATCCAAAAGCGGTGCTCGATGAATTGCTAAAGCGCTATGTGGAGCAAATCGTGTTCCAAGGCGTTGCGGAAAATATGGCTTCGGAGCAAAGCGCGCGGATGGTGGCGATGAAGTCCGCCTCTGATAACGCAAAAGAAGTGATTGGCGACTTGACCTTGCAATACAACAAGTCACGGCAAGCCGCGATTACCAAAGAGCTTTCAGAAATTGTGAGTGGTGCGGCTGCGGTGTAAATCGGAGCGGCAACGCAGGTTTGAAAAACAAAATTTATCAAAACGTATTTGTAGAAAACTAAGTTGGAAAGAAACGCTATGAGCGCAACGCAAACAGTTAACAGCGGCAAAATCGTACAGTGCATCGGCGCTGTGGTGGATATCGCGTTTGACCGGGCCAATATGCCCAAAATCTACGATGCGTTAACGCTCGAAGATGCTGGCGATAGCTTCGCCGAAAAAGGCCTCACGTTTGAAGTGCAGCAGCAGTTGGGCGACGGCGTGGTGCGTACGATTGCCATGGGCTCGTCCGACGGTTTGCGTCGCGGCATGGCCGTGAAAAGCACGGGCAAGCCCATTAGCGTGCCGGTTGGTAGCGCTACGCTGGGCCGCATTATGGATGTGCTCGGCCGCCCGATCGACGAGCTCGGCCCGATCAAAACCGAAGAGCGCCGCGCGATTCATCAGCCTGCGCCTAAGTTCGACGAACTCTCGCCTTCTGTTGATCTGTTGCCTACAGGTATTAAGGTTATTGACTTGGTGTGCCCGTTCGCAAAGGGTGGCAAGATTGGTTTGTTCGGCGGCGCCGGTGTAGGCAAAACGGTGAACATGCTCGAGCTCATCAACAACATCGCAAAGTCTTACGGCGGTTTGTCTGTGTTCGCAGGCGTAGGCGAGCGTACCCGTGAAGGCAACGACTTCTATCACGAGATGCAAGAAGCCGGCGTGATTAACATGGAGAAAATGGAAGAGTCCAAAGTCGCCATGGTGTTCGGTCAGATGAATGAGCCACCAGGCAACCGTTTGCGCGTAGCGTTGACGGGCTTGACGATGGCTGAGCGCTTCCGCGACGAAGGCAAAGACATTCTCTTCTTCGTAGACAATATTTATCGCTACACCCTGGCCGGTACCGAAGTATCCGCGCTCTTGGGTCGTATGCCTTCCGCGGTGGGCTACCAGCCTACGCTGGCCGAAGAAATGGGCCGCTTGCAAGAGCGCATCACGTCCACTAAAACGGGCTCGATTACGTCGATTCAAGCGGTGTACGTTCCAGCGGATGACTTGACCGATCCTTCCCCTGCTACGACCTTCGCGCACTTGGACGCAACGGTTGTGCTCTCACGCGACATCGCCTCGCTCGGTATCTACCCTGCGGTAGATCCGCTCGACTCATCAAGCCGTCAGCTCGATCCGCTCGTGATCGGCGAAGAGCATTACAACTGCGCCCGCGCTGTGCAATCGTTGCTCCAGCGCTACAAAGAGTTGCGCGACATTATCGCTATTTTGGGTATGGACGAGCTTTCGCCCGAAGATAAATTGGCCGTATCGCGCGCCCGGAAAATTCAGCGCTTCCTCTCGCAGCCTTTCAACGTAGCCGAAGTATTTACCGGCTCACCAGGCAAAATCGTTTCACTCAAAGACACCATCAAGGGCTTCAAAATGATTGTGGATGGCGATTGCGATGCGTTACCTGAGCAAGCGTTTTATATGGTTGGCGGCATCGAAGAAGCGTTCGAAAAAGCCAAGACGTTGAACTAATTTGATGCGTGAATTGTGAGACGTGATTCGTGAGTAAATCCGCGATAAACGAGCACCTAAAAATCACGATTCACAAATCACGAATCACAATTTATTAAGACACAAACATGGCAACCGTACACGTCGATATCGTCAGCGCCGAGAAGTCTCTCTTCTCCGGCCCTGCTGAAATGGTAATCGCCCCGGGCGAGTCGGGCGAGCTGGGCATTTTGCCTAAGCACGTACCGATGCTTACACGCCTCAAGCCCGGCTCCGTGCGCGTAGTCAATGGCGGCACGGAAGAGTTGATTTACGTCTCCGGCGGCATCTTAGAAGTGCAGCCCGACAAAATCACCATCTTGTCTGACTCCGCAGAGCGCGGCGCAGATTTAGATGAAGCCCGCGCCAACGCCGCGCTAAAAAACGCAGAAGACGCACTCAAAAACCGCGAAGCCTCCATCGACCACGCGCAAGCGCAGATCGAGTTGATTCAAGCCACTGCGCAGTTGGCAGCGATTCGGAAGTTGCGCGGCAGGAAGTAAATCAAAAGCCTTTTGTGCACGCACTAAAAAACCCGCGCGAGCGGGTTTTTTTACGCTTGAAACTAAGCGACTACCCCACTGCAAGCACTAACTCAAATTGCGCCCGCAACAATGCTCTCTCGCCTGCTCGCACTTGCTGTGGCGAAACGGTTAACTTATCCCGCTCCTTCGAAAATCCACCAAAAAATCCGCCCGCGCCGCCTTCTTTATTCTCGCCCGCAAAATACATTTGTGTGGTGAGCGTTTTGTGTGCGCTAGCTTTCACCCGAAAGTGAACGTGCGCTGGGCGGCCGCCGTAAATCACCGGCTTAATGGTGAGAAAGCGGTAGCGCCCCTCGCTGTCACTCGTCGTGCGGCCAAAGCCTTGAAAGCCGCGGGTTGCTGGGCCTTCGCCATCGTCGCCTGGGTGCCGATATTTCCCGATCTCGTCGGTCTGCCAAATCTCAACAGTAGCGTTGGCAATTGCCGCGCCATTGGTTGCGCGCACCACGCCTACGATTTCCATTGGCGTGCCCCGTACATAGGTTTTGCCGCGAAAGCTTGTGAGATCGAAATCAATATCGTTCGACCACTCGATAGGATAGTAAGGGCCTTCGGTATCTTGTGGCGTGGGCGTAAGCGGTGCCGGCTGCGACCACGCCGCGCGGCTCGCGAGCGCGGGCACAAGCGAGAGCGTTTGCAATACGCGGCGACGAAATGTAGAAAACATGATGTGCTCCTAAAACGATTTGCTACCAACGCACACTGTACACGGGAACACATTTGATTGTGCGCGATGCACAAAAAGCGAAAAAACCTGCGGCGTAAAAACGGCACTTTTTAAAACTTATCTCCTCAAAAACCGCATTTTTTAGACCCTGAATTTCCCTTAAAACCACTGCATGGCACACATGTAATTCTCCAGGCTGCGCCATCGGTATTAGTCAGCGAAGCTCGGAAGTAGTAAGACTCGGAAAACGCTTCGCTGCTTCCGGCTACACTGGTCGAGTTTGTTGTTGCTTGACGGATTTGAATGTCAACGTGGAAGAAAACAGGTATGGCGAAGAGCAAGAGTTCAGATTCACCTTCGGACAAGCAGTCCTTCGAACAAAATGCGCTGTCGATTCTATATTCTGCTTGGTCCGAAATAGAGGCAACGCCTATTGATCGGCTACCGACTAATGAACTTTCGGAAACGATTCGCAGTGTGTTTGACCAAAGCGAAATTGGGTGGAAATACACCATCGTCAACCAAATTGCAGGAAAAGTCGCGAACTTTAACCTAGACGCACTTTGCTTGCAAAAAGGGGCTGGTCAGACCGGCAGCTGGGAACCGAGAGAGTTTGCGAAACGGGTCGTAGTAGTTTGGAACAAGAGCATTGGCGCGCCGCTCGGCGACTCTGAAGACCCTTATGTCAATAATATCTTTCGCAATCCTAGATTCGATGCATCGATGCGAAAAGGTCGAAGGAAGCCGGTAGTCTTTGATGCGGTATTGACGGTACTAGAGCATGCGCAGGCGGCTACCTCCACGGAAGACGTTACGGAAAGTCTAAAAATTGTGTTGGCGCAGCTAAGGATCTATCTGGTTGGGAAAAAGTTCGATTACGCGATTCCACAAAGAGTAAGTTTGATAAATACTGTTGGTTGTATCGAGGAATATCTTAAAAAGTCTTCCGGCGGAGCACGATTACAGGCGGTCGCATACGGATTGCTTATTGCACTCAAAAAGCGGGGGCTTAGTCTCGGCGAAATTGCTTCGGGTCACGTAAATGCGGCGGACTCCGCCTCGCTTAGCGCAGGTGACATCGAGTGCGTTCTCGATGGAAAAAATCTTCTCACTTTGGAGGTTAAAGATCGAGAATTGACATCGGCCGAAATGGAGAGTAGCGTTCGGAAAGCGCGGCTCTCAAACGTGACAGAGCTGCTTTTTTTTGTCCACCGCCCCACGCGAACTAGCCCGCTATATTCTGATATCGAGGCAATTCAAAAAATAGTAAATAATCAATTCTCGCTCGGACTAAATATCTATATTGTTGGTGCCCTCGAACTCCTAGAGCATTGCTGCGTCCTACTTGGGGAAGAAGGAAGGAAATCATTGCTTGTTTCCGTGGGTGAGGCGCTTGATACCCAACGGGCAGATCCAAAGCATAGATGGGATTGGAGCACTGCGGTCGGGAATATTGGCACAGCCTAGTCGTCGAACTGAGCATTGACTGAGGCACAAGTTTCTTATGCGTGGTCAAAAAAGTGAGGTAGTTTTTTTCAGCGCACTTTCAAGATTGACTGCTGACATGCGGGTATCCAATTTTTTGCCGCGATGCGTGCAAAGAGCCTGATAAATCGCCGCACCGACCGCCATCGCCAACAGCGGAGGGACGGCGTTTCCGATTTGGCTGTATTGACGGCTTCGTTCTCCCTTAAATTCAAACCAGTCGGGGAACGCCTGTAACCGCGCTGACTCTCTTACCGTCAGCCGACGGCAACGTGGTACTTCTCCAGTTCGAGGAGCTCCGCCATCTAAAAGACTGCGATGATAGGAAGTCAACTCGCCGAATAAATCAACAACATGAGTTCGATTGCCCCCAGCGGAAGCGGGGATTGTGTGACTTTGACCATCTAAATTCAATGGTCTTCCCTGCCCGTTGAGTAGCATGCCTGCGAAAGGACTTTTTCGGAGAATCGGACTTTTTGCATAAACCACTTTTGCGAGATTCGGCAAATCATTCGGCACGCCTTCAAGCGCTTGTCGAACAGACACGAGGGGAGTCTTTTTTTTACTTAGCAAACCATGACTTGGTGCTGGGAACCGAAACTTTACGCCCTCAGGCATCCCGACGACAAAGAGTCGGAGACGATTTTGCGGTACGCCGTACTCGGCTGCGTTCAACACCTGCCACTGTACTGAGTAGCCCAACGCGCGAAGCTCATTTACTTGCGCTTCTAAATAAGGCTTGAATTTTGCGCTGGTAAGTCCAGCTACATTTTCCATCAAAAATGAGGTCGGTCTAGCTTCTCTAATTGCACGAACAAACTGAGGAACCATGTCGCGAATATCGTCGGTACCAAGACGCTTTCCGCTAACGGAAAAGGGCTGGCAAGGAGGACCACCCGCGATTAGCCCAAGCCCTCTAAGAGCATCAAAATCTACATCGCGAATATCGTCACAGATGTGGCGAACTTCGGGCATATTAAATCTATGTGTATTGATTGCGTTAGTGTCGATTTCTAGCGCTGCTTTGATGTCCCAATCAGACATTTTTAGCCCGAGCGACAGACCCCCAGCACCAGCGAATAAATCAATTGCCCCATTGTTCATGACTCGTCAAATTCCCTAATTCGTGTTGGTAAAAAACGTGAAACAATTACATGTATATATTACCAGTTTTGTGTTTGATACGAATTGTAATTACCTGAAAAACGCATAGATCTCATTTGTTTCAGCAAGAGGAGATCAGAAGAAGCATAGCGTATTCCGACAAACCAAGGCTCTTTCCTGCGCGTATATCTGCGCAGCAGCTATTTCTGAGCGATGTTCAACTAAGGTGTTTTCAGGAACGTAGCGCGATACGATTGGGGTTCTTGCGGACTACCGAGAACGGACAACCTCGCGCCCAGCTTTACCAACTTACTCATAACGTCCCATCGACAAAAGAAGCAAAATACCTGCGGGAGACCTCTGCACAACCGGGTTTCTAAACTTTTCACAGAAATTGAACTGGAGTTGATCGCGTAGAAACGTTTGAGTGCGATTCAAATTCGATCAGATGATGAAAAGCATCCCCTAAAACCTTTTCAATTTGGAAAAATGGCAGTTGTGCAGAGGTCTCTGCGGCGTAAAACAGGCACTTTTTAGAACTTATCTCCCAAAAAAGCACCGCTTTCACGTTCGCCTAACTCACGCATGACAAACTCGTGACTTCAAAATCTGCGCCGCAGGCATGAGCCCACTCTCCGCATTCCCTGCTAACGATTTAGCGAACATCGAATACATTTTTTCTGACGTAGACGACACGATCACCACGCACGCACGCGTCACCTCGCGCGTGCTCGCCGCGATGGAGGCGCTCGGCGCGGCGGGCGTAAAAATCGTGCCCGTTACGGGGCGGCCTGCGGGGTGGTGTCATGGGCTGGCGCGGGCGTGGCCGATCGCGGGCATCGTGGCGGAAAATGGCGCGGCGGCGTATTGGCTCGATGCGCAAGCTAAGCAGCAAGAAATGTTTTGGAAAACGGATGCTTTCGCGCGCGCCCAACAGCGGGCCGCGCTCTCCGCGATTCAATCCGAAGCGTTAGCAAGCTTCCCACTATTCAACGCTTCGCAAGATCAATTCATGCGCGTGGGCGATATCGCGTTTGACCACGCGGAGAACACCCAGCCGCCAGTGCCCGCGGCGCAGATTCAAGCGCTGGTAGATTTCTTGAAATCAAAATCGCTCACCACCGCCGTGAGCAGCATCCACGCCCACGGCGCGTTCGGCACGCGCAATAAATTCACGATGACCTGCGCCTTTATCGAAACCGCGTTCGGCGAATCGTTCGAGGCCATCAACGCGCGCTCAATTTTCATTGGCGATTCTCATAACGATGCGCCGATGTTTGATCGCTTCACCCACACCGTCGGCGTAGCCAACGTCGTGCCCGATTTACCCACGCCCCCGCGCTACGTAACCCACGCGCGCGAGGGCGAAGGCTTCATCGAAATGGCCCAGGCCGTGTTGCGCGCGAAGCAAAGCGCAAAAGCGTAAATACAAAAAAGCAAAAATGTTCTTACAATCTGCGCATCCCGCAACGAACGGAATCCTATGAAACGCTCGACTCAAATGTACGTAAATACCTGCGGCGCAATATTGGCCTTTTTTAGTGCGATTGTCCAAGCGCAAACCTACCCTGCCAAACCCTTGCGCTTTGTCGTGCCCTTCCCCGCAGGCAGCGCCACGGACGCCGTAGGCCGCATCGTAGGCCAAGCCATGAGCGAAGCCCTCGGCCAGCCCATCACCGTAGAAAACAAAGCGGGCGCGCAAGGCACCATCGGCGCAAAAGACGTAAAGGACGCTGCAGGCGATGGCTACACTTTATTGGTCACCACGAGCACCACGCAAGCCGCCGTTACGAGCTTGCTAAAAACCGTGCCCTACGATCCCGTAAAAGATTTCACCCCGATTGGCAAAATCGGCACCACCCCGTTCGTTCTCATCACCAACGCCAACTTCCCCGCCAACGATTTGAAAGGCCTAATTGCCAACGCCAAAGCCAACCCTGGTAAGCTCGCCTTCGGCCAAGGCTCCTCCGGCTCGTGGGTGAGCGGCTCGCTCTTTGGCTCCATGTCGGAAACAGATATTTTGATGGTGCCCTACAAAGGCATCCCGCCCGCGATTACTGATTTGTTAGGGGGAAACCTGCAAATCGTATTCGCTGATTTGGGCAACGCCATGGCCCAAATGAAAGGCGGCAAAGTAAAAGCCTTCGGCGTTACCTCCGCCAAACGCGCCAGCCAAATCGCCGACGTGCCCGCCATCTCCGAAGCCCTCCCCGGCTACGAACTCGTCGCGTGGTTCGCGCTCATGGCCCCAGCGAACGTGCCGAAAGAAGTGCAAGCCAAACTCACCACCATGCTGCAAACCGTACTGCAAAAAGCGGACGTGAAAACGAAATTAAGCAACGCCGGCATTGATATCGACTCCACCGACGCAGCAGGTTTAGCGAAACTGATCGACAGCGAATCTAAACGCTGGGCGCAGTTGACTAAGCAGGCGAAGATTGAGAAAGAGTAGTTAAAAAGCGCGTAATACCTGGGGAGCAGAATGGTCGGTTTTTGGAGAATTCTCTGAGAAATTGTCAATTCTGCGCCGCAGGTATTTTGGTGAAGTGTGTAGGCGAGTTTCTGTGCACTTACTTTAGGTTTTTGCGTTTTTGGGAAGTACTAATGAGAGTTTCCGAGGCGAAGTTTACGAAGCGTCAGCTCGGGCGATGACCAGCACTCCAAGCACCCTACGAAAACTAAAAGCATTCCGACGAGCAAGTCGAACTGTGAATCGGTTAATTGGAATGAATGTTTCGAGTGTTGAGCCGTTCGACTCGGATGTTCCGACATTCATGCTTCTTGCGTTTTGTGAGCGCAATTCTAGATCCGAGAGATTTTCTCGAAAACGAGTGCGTGCTAGTCTGAGTATTAGAACCGCAGAAGTCTTAATCGATTCACCGTCGTACGAATATTTTTCGAGCAAGTTGGAGTTAATTGAGCGACTTCATGATTATCCTGTGGCGGGGAAGACTGTGACACGCGCAGTTCTTAACTCAGATTGCTCAATTACATTACGATTTGGAGCTAAACCTGAGATAAGAGTTTTTCCGGTTGAAAGCATTTACACGAGCAAGATTTCAGGCAAAACCACAAAGCGGTTGTCGTATATCTTTGGTGTGAATAAAAAAGTGTATGGTGTTGATTCCCCCACAAGTTTGGTTAGGTTGCGGTAGCATTTGTTTGAACTCTCATTTGAAGATGGTACCCACCCCGTCCCCACGTCTCTGTTTGAATTTCAATTTGACAGAGTCTGCCCATCGTACGGACTGAGTGCCTGCCCAATCAGCGCCGCAGGTACAAGAGCGCAATCAAATCAAGTTGCTTGCGAGCGCGGCGCTTTTTTGAATCGAATCTCCACCTCACGGCCGAGCGCGCGAGCCGCGCGCAAAAGCGTGTCGAGCTGCACGGAAGTGTTGCTCGGGTCGAGCACGCGATCAAGCTGTGAGCGACTGGTTGCCATGCGCTGCGCCATCGAAGATTTGGTCATCTGCGCTGCCTGCATTTGATCGAGTAAGTGCTCTGAAATAGCGCGCTTGAGCGCTTTCGCATTGGCTTCGTCGTAGAGTTTTTCTTCTTTCAAAAAATCATCGAAACTCGTGCCGCGATGGGGATTAGTTTTGGCCATGATTCCATTCCTTCAGCCGCGATGCGGCAGTATCAATTTCTTTTGCTGGGGTTTGCTGGGTTTTCTTGATGAATCAATGCAACAAAATAATTTCAGCGTCAACCACCGCGAATAGCGTGCGTGCAATGCGCGTGCCCAAAGTCGAGCGGATTTCCCAAACGCCAGCGCGCAAATGGTCCACGCGCGGCTTGCCGATGGGCCATTTGTATTGCACGTAAGCAATATCTTCCCCAATCTGCTTTCGCTCATCAGGCGCAAGCGACTGTAACCACTCTCTCACGGGCTCTCTGCCCGAGGCGCTACGGTAGAACGTTGCGGGCAGTTTATGTTGAGGTTTCATCACATTAGTGTACCTTATAAGGTGCGGACTATAAGCATAGTCGCACGGAATAGACGTAGGGTGGCACCCCGTGCCCACCCTCAGTTTGAATTTTGATTTGACCCGAATCGCTCCCGGATTACGCCGCGTTGCGGCTAATACAGGCTACAGGTTTGTCTTTTCATCAAAAAACCTGCGGCGCAAAAACGGCCATTCTCAGGGGATATCTCCCAAAAAATTCCATTTCTATGCCGCAGGTTTCTCTGTGCCGTGAACCCCGCATAATGCGTCCATGCCACGCATTTTGATTGTTAAAACCTCGTCGATGGGCGATGTGATCCACGCCTTTCCGGCGCTTGCTGATTTGAAGCGGGCGCAACCGGACACGCAGGTTGATTGGTTGGTGGAGGCGGGTTTTGCGGGGATTGCGCGGTTGCATCCGGCTATTGATCGGGTGATTGTGTGCGAGCTGCGTAAGTGGCGCAAAGCGCCGTTTTCGCAGCCGGTGCGAGCTGCGTTTGCGAAGTTCAAGAACGAGGTGCGCGAAACGCCTTACGATGCGATTGTGGATTTGCAAGGCTTGGCGAAAAGCGCATGGTTGGCTTCCCGGGCGCGCGGGCCGCGCAGCGGCTACGATTGGGCGAGCGCGCGCGAGCCGTTGGCGAGTATGTCGTATCAACATAAATTTGCGGTGAGCAAAGCGGAACACGCGGTAACGCGCAACCGCGCGCTGCTTGCAGCGGCGTTGCACTACAAAATACCTGCGGCGCAAAACAGCTATGGTTTGCAACTTATCTCCCAGAAAATGCGGCTTGTGGTCTGTTGCCACGCAACGTCGCGTGACGATAAATTGTGGCCGGAAGCGAACTGGCGCGCGCTGATCGCGGCGTGCGGCGAAAAGGGTTACGAAGTGGGCCTACCCTGGGGCTCGCCCGCTGAAGAGGCCCGCGCACAGCGGCTTGCCGCGGGCTTCGCCCATGCCCGCGTGTGGCCGCGTGACCCCTTCGCCCAGCTCGCCAATGATTTGAGCGCAGCAGCCTGCGTGGTGGGTGTAGACACGGGTTTGCTTCATCTCGCGGCGGCGGTGGGCGTGCCGGTGGTGGGCGTGTATGTGGCCACTGATCCGGGCTTATCGGGGGCGTGGGGCGGCGAGGCGGGCGCGGTGAACTTGGGCGGCATCGGGCGGCCGCCGAGCGTGGATGAAGTTTTACGCGCGATGTCGCCCCATTTAACAAATAGCGCGCCGTGACAAGCTATCGCGCGCTCTGGTTGCTCGCGCTGCCGCTTGCAGCGTTGCGTCTTTTGTGGCGCGGCGCAATAGATCCAACGTATCGGGCGCATTGGCGCGAGCGCTTTGGTTTTGGGTTGCCGCGAGGCCCATTTGATGTGTGGATTCATGCGGTGAGCGTGGGCGAAACCCGTGCTGCGGACCCGCTTCTCAAAGCGCTGCATTCACGAAACGCGCAGATGAAAATTTTACTCACACACATGACGCCCACCGGCCGCGCAACGGGCGCGCAGCTTTTTGGCGAAAGCGTTACCCAGTGCTATTTGCCCTACGATTTCGCACCATGCGTAATAAGATTTTTGAACGCGACACGCCCCGCGCGTAGCGTTGTAATGGAAACCGAGCTGTGGCCCGAGGTGATTGCCCAATGCGCACAGCGCGAGATCCCGGTATGGTTGGTGAACGCGCGTTTGTCAGAAAAAAGCGCCCGCGGCTATGCGAAATTCCCAACACTTACCCGTGCCACGCTCAATCGTTTACGCGAGGTACTCGCTGCCGCCGATGCAGATGCGGCCCGCTTTACCTCGCTTGGCGCGGGTAACGTAGCGGTATTGGGCAATATGAAATTTGACGTAACGCCACCGAATGATTGGGCCGAGAAGGCGCATGCGTTACGCGCGCTATTTGGCATGGCACCGCTCTGGATCGCGGGCTCTACGCGCGAAGGCGATGAAGCGCTTCTGCTCAACGCGCTGCGTGCACACCCACTTCGCCGCGCCGCCCGCGCGCTCATCGTGCCCCGGCATCCTCGGCGTTTTGATGAAGTCGTGGCGCTCGCCCAAAGCATGGGGTTTCGTGTTGCGCGCCGAAGTGCAAACGAAAAAATTGCTTCAGATGCAGAGGTGATTGTTGGCGACACGATGGGCGAAATGTTTGCCTACTACGCCTGCGCACAAGTCGCGTTTATAGGGGGCTCGTTCTCCACGGGGAGTCAAAATTTAATCGAGCCTTGCGCGATGGGTGTGCCAGTTGTGATCGGGCCGTCCACGTTTAACTTTGAGGCCGCTGCCAAAGCGGGCATCGCTGCGGGCGCGGTCACGCAGGTAGCGTCCGCCGAGGCCGCGCTGGGCGCCCTCGTTTACCTGCTCCAAAACAATGCGCTGCGTGAAACACAAGCTATTGCAGCGCAGCAATTTGCCCGCACCAACCAAGGCGCCACAGCTCGCACCCTTATCGCGATCTTCGATGAATCTGACTGCGTGAGTCACTTCACAAAATGATATTGTCATTGTTTTTGATGCATGCAATGGATTTTTCGCGTTAGACAAATTTCATTAGAACTAAAAACGTCTTAGACAATGTGAAATAAAGCGATAAATACTTGCTCATTCACTACGAAATGGGTATATTTGTTGGTAGATGAGTAATCATCTCCCGCTTTCCTCCCTGTGCGGGTGCCAGTTTTATATGGCATTTCGCCCCTGACTTGTTCAGGGGCTTCTTTTTGTTCAAGACGGTTTTTCCACCGGATTAGAAGGCAACCACGTCGCAATCACCGCGCTCGCCTCCTGAAGTCCAATGCGTTTGAGCGCCGAAAAAGTGTGCACCTGCACATTTCCCATGTCCCAACCAGCCTTTTCTAAGTGCATGTGCACTGCGCGGCGGGTCTCAATCTTTACCTGATTCGAAACTTTATCGCTCTTGGTAAGAAGCACCAAAAGCGGTTTTTTCGAAGGCGAGTACCAATCCAAAAAGCCCAAGTCAAGCTCTGTGAGCGGGTGGCGAATGTCCATCAGCATCACCACACCCGCAAGCGGCGTACGCTCGGCAATATAGCGCCCGAGTAGTGGCCCCCAATCAATCTTCGTGGCCTTCGGTGTTTTGGCGTAGCCGTAGCCCGGCAAATCCACAATAAAGCCGCCCTTGGGCAGGGAAAAATAGTTCAGCGCCTGGGTGCGCCCCGGCATTTTGCTCACATACGCGAGCCGCGTTCGGTTGGCCAGCACGTTCAACGCGCTTGATTTACCCGCGTTCGAACGGCCCACGAGCGCCACCTCCGGCTCGTTGGCAGGGGGCAAATCGCCCCAACTCACTACAGACTTGATAAACACAGCCCGTTCAAAGCACAATGAATTCATTAAAAAGAGGCCACTTTCAAAGCTATAATCGATGGTTTGCCACAGCGTTAGTTTATGCGTGGCGCAGTATTTGCCCACAAGGACACCACAATGAGCTTTACCCTGCGCGCTTTCGCACTCTGCGCATCGCTAATTTCCCTTTCCGCCTTCGCAGCTGATGCCCCGCCCGTTGTGGATAGCGCCGCCCGCGTTGCCAAAGGCCAGCAGCTCGCCGCCACCTGCGCGGCCTGCCACGGTGCCGACGGCAACAGCCTCATCGCTGCCAACCCTTCTCTCGCAGGCCAAAGCGCGGGTTATATCGCTAGGCAGCTCACGCACTTCAAATCCGGCGTGCGCGAAAACGCGATCATGAAAGGCTTTGCCACCGCGCTTTCCGATGAAGACATGAAAGCGCTTGGCGAATATTTCTCCCGCCAAAAAGCCCGCGTTGGGGGCGTAAAAGAGGTAATGCTCGCTAAAGTGGGTGAAAACATTTGGCGCAACGGCATCATCGCTAAAGGCGTGCCTGCTTGCACGGCCTGCCATGGCCCCGCAGGCGCAGGCATCCCAGCGCAATTCCCGCGTTTGGGCGGGCAACACGCTGAATACACGCTCACACAGCTGAAGAGCTTCGCTGGCGGCACGCGCGGCGCAAACGACAAGGATGCAGGCGGGCGCGTGATGGCCGCGTTCGCTGGGAAAATGAACGAAGCCGAAATGAAAGCCGTAGCGGAATACGCGAGCGGTTTGCGCTAAGGGATTTTGTTTCGCTAAAAGTAAAAAGCCGACGTTCGCGTCGGCTTTTTTGTCTGGCGATTAGAGTTAAAAAAATGGCTTTTTCTGGGAGATAAAGTTAAAAAAGTGCCCGTTTTACGCCGCAGGTATTTACAAAAAAACTACCCCACCAAGGCCTCAACAAACTCCCGCGCAACAAACGGCTGCAAGTCTTCAATACCTTCGCCGACACCGATGAACTTGAGTGGCACAGGACGCTCTTTGGCGATGGCGCAAAGCACGCCGCCTTTGGCTGAGCCGTCGAGCTTGGTCATCACCAAACCGGTGAGCTGCAGCGCATCATCGAAGGCTTTGACTTGCGCGACGGCGTTTTGACCGGTGTTCCCATCGAGCACCAAAAGCGTTTCATGGGGATACGAAGCATCCGCTTTTGCCAGTACGCGCTTAGCTTTTTTAATTTCCTCCATCAAATGCAGCTGCGTGGGTAGGCGGCCTGCGGTGTCCGCTATGACCACATCAATGCCCCGTGCCTTGGCTGCTTGCACGGCATCGAACATCACTGCTGCCGGATCACCCCCTTGCTGCTGGATGACTTGCACGTTGTTGCGATCCCCCCAGGCCACGAGTTGCTCGCGGGCGGCGGCGCGAAAAGTGTCGCCTGCGGCCAGGAGCACGCTGTAGCCGCTCGTTTGAAAGTGTTTCGCGAGCTTGCCAATGGTGGTGGTTTTACCCGCGCCATTTACGCCAGCCACCATAATTACGTATGGCTTCGCGTCGGCAACCGTTAGCGGGCCTTCAAGCGGCGTGAGCAAATCAGTCATCGCCTCGGAGAGCAATTCTCTCGGGGCTTGCGCGCCCGCCTCGCCGCCTTGGGCTTTGTAGCGGCGGCGTAAATCGGCAATCAAATGTGAAGTCGCGGTTACGCCTACGTCGGCCAAGAGCAGCGTGGTTTCGAGCGTTTCGAGCGTTTCTTCGTCTAATTTTTTATTAGCAAAAATTTTGGCGAAACCACCGCCCAATTTTTCGCGCGTATTCGATAAGCCCGATTTCAGCTTGTTCAACCAGCTCGTTTTTTCGGAGATAACCTGCACGACCGCTTCATTTTGCGCCGCAGGTGTGAGCACGTTTTCAGGTTCTACCAACGCCGGACCGTCGGGTGTAGCGATAATTTCGGACTCGGGGGCTGAAGGGGGAACGGGTTTGCGACGGAATAGATTAAACATGGTGGCGTTATTTTGACTTAATGGCGCGTGAAGCTCGTGTGCCGCACACGTTAATGCTTGGTTCCAAAAATCCGATCTCCCGCATCGCCTAGGCCGGGCACGATGTACGCCTGTTCATTCAAATGCGAATCCAGCGCGGCGGTGAACACCTTTACCGTTGGGTGCGCGTTCAACATGACCTGCACGCCCTCTGGCGCGGCCACAAGCGCAAGAAAGCGGATATGGGTTGCGGGTACACCGCGCTTGAGCAGCGTGTTCACGGCATGCTCTGCTGAGTAGCCGGTGGCGAGCATCGGGTCGCACACGATGAAGAGCCGGCCTTCAATTTCTGGCAGGCGCACGTAATACTCGACGGGACGCTTATCCTCACCGCGATAGAGGCCAATGTGGCCTTGCCGCGCGGAGGGAATCAAATCCATCAGGCCGTCGGCCATGCCGAGCCCTGCGCGCAGTACGGGCACTACCGCAATTTTTTTGCCCGCGATCACCGGCGCATCCATTTCTGTGAGCGGCGTTAATATTCTCTCGGTGGTGAGCGGCAAATCACGCGTGAGCTCGTAGCCCATGAGCATTGTGAGTTCGCGCAACAACTGCCGAAATGTGCGTGTGGAGGTTTCTTGATCCCGCATGTGCGTAAGCTTATGTTGCACCAACGGATGATCGACAATCGTGAGGTTCGGGAAGCGGGAGTCCGTGCGCATGGTGGGCTTTGCTTGAGTTTCTTCACCTGATTGTAATTACCTGCGTCGCCGCTTTTTTTCCTTTTCACTTTTTGGCACGAGCCACGCTTCCAAGCGCTTATTAAAAAGCGCCGCTTCGCTCACAATCCATTCGGTAAAGGCGCGCACATCCGCACGGGCTTTTGTGCGTTTCGAAACGATTAAATAGCAGGCCGAATCGGGGGAAACGCTGACATCGAGCGCTCGCACCAAATTGCCAGACATGTACGAGTCTGCGCCGTAGGTGCGCGCGAGGGTTACGCCTTGGCCGCTTTGTGCCGCGAGTAGGGATTGAGCGATGTAATCAAAGTGCAGCCGCGATTTTCCCTTTATTTCCTTCATATTGAGCGCTTCGAAGTAGCCCCGCCAGGTAGTGCGCTGCTCCCCCGCGCCGTGGGCGGTGGATTCAATCAACGTGTGTTGCGCTAAATCTGCTAGTGTTTGCAATCGGGGTGCAGTGCGCAAGTACTCAGGACTAGCCAAGGGGAACAAAAGCTCGTGAAACAAGAGCTCTGCACCATCGGGCACATTTTCAGTGGTAAGAATGCGCACCGCGATATCGAACCCTTCGCCTTCCAGATCGATAATCCGATCAGAAGCGCCAATAGACAAGTCGGCGTTGGCATGGGTTGCATGAAATTTGGCTAACCGCGGAATTAGCCACAGCGAAGCAAACGAAGCGAAGGTCGTCATGGCGATGCGAGGGGCTTTGGCATCGCGGCGCAATTGCTCCACCGTGCCATCGAGCTCGGCCAAGCTGCGCTGCACTTGCCCGAGCAAGGCGCTGCCAGCGGTGGTGAGTGCGATCTCGCGTGCGCCGCGCACGAACAGCGCCAGACCGAGCTCTTCTTCCACCCCTTTGACTTGCCTGCTAATGGCCGATTGCGTGAGGCTCAACTCTTGAGCGGCTTTGGTCAAGCTCAAATGCCGTGCGGCCGCCTCAAAGCCGCGCAGGCCAGCAAAGGAAAGCGGGCGGGAATCACTCATGATTTAGCATGCGGCTTTTGCAGTCGTGATTGCAAACGTTTCGTTCGACATTTTCATATTATGCAGTTAAAAACTAAACCTAGCGCAACTCACCGCGCCTTTTGATTGAAGGATTTGCATATGGAATCGGCACTGCGGCAGCCATCGCAGCAATGGCAAATTGAGTGCGGCGTTGCGCTCTCGTTTAGCGGACGCGAAGTGGGCGCGATCACATCGCAATTAGGTACGATTTGGGTGACACAACCGGGCACGATGACCGACTACTTTCTTCGCGCAGGCGAGCGATTTGAAATTGCCCCGAACACCGGACACATCGTGGTAGAGGCCATCTCAGCGAGGGCACGTATCGTCAACACCTTGCGCACGCCACGTGTTCAACGCGCGCAGCGGCCTTCGTTTCGCGCCTACGCTGCTCACGCATTGCGCCGAACCGCCAATTGGATTGATATCCCGCGTTCACCCATTTCTACTTGTTAAAAAAGGAATCTTATGAGCAGCTTGACTCTCTACGTTGATGCCCAATACGCGAGCCCCTGGGCGTTGGCGGTGTACGTGATACTGAAAGAAAAACAACTCCCTTTTGAACTGCTCACCGTAGATTTAAATACGGGCGCGCAGCACGCACCGGCGTTCGTAAAGCAATCGCTCACGCACCGAATTCCCACGCTTGTGCACGGCGATTTTTCACTTTCCGAATCCACCGCTATTTGTGAATATTTGGAGGAACAATTTCCCGATACGAAACGGGTGCTTCCAGAAAACATTCACGCCCGCGCCCGTGCCCGGCAAGTGCAAGGCTTTGTGCGCACGGACATGGCCGCGTTGCGCAGCGAGCGCTCAACCGAGACTATTTTCTTCGCGCCCGCCACTGCGCCACTTTCGTCCGATGCGCAGGCTGCGGCGGACAAATTGATCGCCTTCGCCGAAGCGCTGTTGCCGCAAGGTGCAGACAACCTATTCGGCGCGTGGTCTATCGCCGATACCGATCTCGCGCTCATGTTGTTGCGCATTACGAACAGTGGTGGTAGCGTGCCCGCACGCCTAGCTATTTACGTGAAACGGCAATGGGCGCATCCGGCAGTAAAGGCATGGTGTGCGTTTAATCGTGGGAGATAAATTCTAAAAAGGGCACTTTTTACGCCGCAGATTTTGGCTCAAATTGGTGCGCCGCATAAACTAGCGCAATGCCAAGCGCTTCACCCTCTACTATTGTCGCCATCGCCACGCCCCCCGGTCGAGGCGGCGTGGGCGTTGTACGGTTGAGTGGTGCGAGTGCGGCAAGCATCGCGCTCGCACTCACACACAAAATACTTGCGCCGCGTGTAGCCACCTTCGTCAACTTCAAAAACCCGCAACACGAAACGCTCGACGAAGGCCTGGCATTGTGGTTCCCAGCGCCGCATTCGTACACCGGCGAAGACACGTTAGAGCTGCAAGGGCACGGCAGCCCGCTGTTGTTGCACGTGCTCGTTGAAGCCTGTATCGCCGCGGATGTAAGTGGGAATACGCGCATGGCAAATCCGGGGGAATTTACCCAGCGTGCGTTTCTCAATGGCAAGCTAGATTTAGCCCAAGCCGAGGCTGTAGCCGATGTAATTGATGCGGGCTCCAAAGCAGCCGCCCGAGCGGCAATGAACGCGCTGACGGGCGCTTTTTCTGCGCATATCAAAACGCTGCAAGAAAAGCTCATTCGCCTGCGCATGTTTACAGAGGCCACGCTGGATTTTCCGGAAGAAGAAGGCGTGGAATTTATTCAAGCGGAAAACGCGCGTGGGCAGGCGATGGATGTGCGTGCAGCGCTCGAAGCAGTGCTCCAGCAAGCCCAGCAGGGGCAATTGCTTCACGATGGCATTCGCGTGGTGTTGGTAGGCGCACCGAACGTGGGCAAGAGCTCGCTGTTAAATCGGCTGGCCGGTGAGGAAGTAGCGATCGTTACGCCCATCGCAGGCACTACGCGCGATACTGTCCGGGCACGCATCGCGCTCAATGGTTTGCCTTGCGAAATCATCGACACCGCAGGCATTCGCGAAACCGCCGATGCCGTGGAACGTATCGGCATCGAGCGCACCTTGCAAGCGGTGGAGCGGGCGAGCGTAGTGCTCATCTTAGCTGAGGCTTCGAAAGCACCTTTTTTGGGGAGATATTCCTCGAAAAGTGCCGAAATTGCGCCGCAGGTTTTGGCCCGCATGCCCGCGGACGTTCCCCATATTTATGTTTGCAACAAATCCGATCAGCTTGTGGAAATGCCCGCTGCGCGAACCGATGAAGTGTTCGTCTCCGCGCTCACGGGCGCGGGCATTGATGCGCTGATTGCCCGCATTACCGAAAGCGTAGGCTACGCGAGCGCGCACGAGGGTACGTTCACTGCCCGGGCGCGGCACGTTGAAGCACTCAAACGCGCACGGGTTCATATTGAAGCCGCGCTCGGGCAGCTCGCGTTCCCCGCGCTCGAGCTTTTCGCAGAGGAGCTGCGGCTCGCCCACCACGCGCTGGGCGAAATTGTGGGTGAATTTACCGCCGACGATCTGCTGGGTGAAATATTTGGGAAGTTCTGCATTGGCAAATAACAATCGCGCACGCGGGCTCGGTATCACGCTCATCGTACTTCTCGCGTTTTTTTATAGAGGCTATCAACTTATCGATCAAGTATTGATTGATGACGAGTGGCACGCCGCGCACCAGGTGATGATGAGCACCCCTACGCAAATCGCCACCTCGTTCGGTTTGGCGGACTACAGCATCCCGCTTACGCTTTACTACAAGGCAATTGCCGCTACGATGGGCCTGAGTGAACTGGCCATGCGTGCGCCGTTATTCATCGCGGGTTTACTCTTTGCAGGCGTGGCAACGGGCTTTGCTTGGAAGCGCCTGGGCGCGAATACGGCCTTGGCGTTTGGTGCGTTGCTGGCCACGTCGCCCTTGCTATTCACCTACGCGCGCATTGCCCGCCCCTACGGGCTTACCGTTGCGCTCGTGCCGCTCGCCATCTGGCTGTATTTGAAATGGTGGGATCGGCGAAGCGCTGCGCTTGCAGTGGCCTATGTTTTTGTGGCGGTGTTGGCGACGTGGCTGCACTTAATCGTAGCCCCGATGGTGTTCGCGCCCCAGGTTTACGGATTGTGGAACCTGTGGCGCACGCGGCTTCACGCACTGCCTTGGTTTGCGCTGGCGGTTGCAAGTGGGGTGGCGTTGGTGTTGGTCGTTGGTCCTCCTTTTTTCATGAACCCCAACGCGCTGGCAGAAAAAGCTGCAACGGACCTACCCACGCTCACCACACTATGGGGTGCGGCGCACCAGTGGTTAGGCGTGGGCTCGCACGTTATTCTCGTGGTGATGCTTGGGCTCGCGTGCTATGGCGCGCCGCGCGTGTGGCGGGCGGGCGGCCCGTTTGCGCAGGTGTATGCGTTGGGTTTGGCACTCACCTGCGCAGCCATTTTGCTCATGCGCCCAGCGTGGGTCCAGCAACCGCTCACGTTTGCCCGCTATTTGCTGCCGATAATTCCTGTTTTGCTGCTGTTTTGCGCCGCAGGTATTGTTCGACTTTCTGAAAAGTCGCACGCAAACGCGGCGACAACCGCGCTCACAGCCAGTCTCGTCGCCGCGACGATTGTGACCACGCCGATGCAGGAAATATTGCGCGCGCCACAACAATACGCGAGCCACAGCTGGTTTCATTTCGATATGCGCCGCCACAAAAATCCAATCCGCGAGCACATGAGCGTGGTTCCGATTTCACCGCTGTGGCAAGCGCTAGTTCCCGAAAAAAACGGGAACGTCACCATCGCGGCAGCGCCGTGGTCGCTCTACTCTTTTGATGCCGAGCATCCGCTTTGGCAGCGGATCGCTCGGCAAAAGCTCATCCCCGCGAGCGGGGAAGGCTTGTGCACCACGTGGGACGGAGGACACCCTTTGCCCGGCAAAGGACTTGCCTTGCGCAACTTTGCGTACCTCGCCAACGACGACGATTTGCGCGCAAAACACATCGATCTCGTGGTGCTGCGAAAGCCCATCCACCATCCGCGCCGCATGCCCGGTGTGCCCATGCCCGATTTGGCTGCGTGCGCATCCAATTTAACGATGCGTTTTGGGCCACCCATCATGGAGGATGCTGTAATCCAAGTGTTCGATTTACGGCCCCGGTATTCCCAGATGAAATCTGCCTCATGATTGATAACAACCGTGTGCTGGTGGTAATGCCAGCTTTTCGCGCCGCTAAAACGTTAGAGCAAACCGTGGCCGGATTGTCCCGCGAAGTAGTTGATGATATTTTGGTCGTAGACGATGCCAGTGGCGATGAAACCGTAGAAGTAGCGAAGCGCATCGGCGTGCGCGTGGTCGTGCACCCTCGCAACCGAGGCTATGGCGGAAACCAAAAAACCTGCTACGCCGAAGCGCTCAAATCTAACGCCGATATTATCGTGATGGTGCACCCTGATTATCAATACGAGCCGCGCTTGGTGGGCGCAATGGCAAGCATGATTGCCAGCGGGGTGTACGATGTGGTGCTAGGCTCTCGCATTCTGGGTGGCGGCGCACTAAAAGGCGGGATGCCGTTATGGAAGTATGTAGCGAATCGCGCGCTCACTGCGTTTGAAAATATTATGTTGGGCGCGAAGCTTTCCGAATACCATACCGGCTATCGAGCGTATTCACGCAAAGCGCTCACGGCCCTTTCGTTTGAGCATTTTTCTGATGATTTCGTGTTTGACAACCAATTTTTAGCGCAAGCGATATTGCGGGGGCAGCGGATTGGCGAAGTTTCGTGTCCGACCAAATATTTTGAAGAAGCCAGCTCGATTAATTTCAATCGCTCGGTGCAATACGGCATTGGCGTGGTGACGACCTCGTTCGCGGGCGCCTGTGCGCGCAGCGGCCTCTACACTGCGCGCTTTTTGCGAAATGTTTAAATTTGCACTTTGTGCGCTGTTGAGCTGCCTGCACAGTTGTGGCGTAGCCCACGCACAAACCGATGCCGCAGCCGCTCAGCAGCAATTGCGCGAAAAAACGTTTGATTTCGTGGTGAACACTGTCGCCCAACAATATTACGACCCGTCGCTTAAGGGCCTCGCCTGGCGCGAGCTCGCCGCGCGCGCGAAAGAAAAATTGCCGGAAAAGAAAACACTAGGGGCGTTTTACCAACATATCAACACGCTTTTAGCGGAACTCAACGATAGTCATACCCGTGTTGTGCCGAAAATCGTGGCCGAACAACAATCGCAATTGGCGGTGAATGTGGGCGTGCGCGGTGTGCGTTTGGGTGAGCATGAGGGCGTAATTTTTATTCGAGAAGTGTTGCCCGAGAGCGCTGCAGCGGAAGCGGGATTACGCGCAGGCGATGTGGTGAAAACCTCTGGCGGTGAGAGCGCGATCGAGCGTTTTCAGCGCGCGTTCAATGCCAACGATAGATTCATCGCCTCACGTCGGCACGAAGCCTCACTAGCCCCCGTGCTACGCGTGCGTGCTGGGCGCTCGCTCGTGCTTACCATTGAGCGCGAGGGCGTATCCGAACTGATCGCCATTACCCCCGATTTAGTAGAGCCTCCCTCCCCGATTAGCGTTGAAATGTTGGGCGTAGATGTAAGCCGTATCACCCTGCGCCGCTTCCGTAGCGACGTGATGCCGGTGATCGCGGAAGCGTTGCAAGCACGCGCACCGCGCGGTTTTATCTTGGATTTGCGCGGCAACGATGGCGGTGATTTGGCAGTGGTAATGAGCATCGCGGAGCGCTTATTTGTTGCCCCAACTATCATCGCCCACGAGCTGACCCGCAACGGTGGCATGACGGGTTTATTTTCTGAAAGTAGTGAACGTTCGTGGGTGGCCGGTGGCAAGCCGGGCATGCGAGAAGAGCCGATTGCCGTACTGATTGATGCGCGCTGCGCCAGCGCCTGCGAAGTATTCGCCGCTGCGCTGCAAGAAAGCGCGCGGGCGCGGGTGTTCGGGCATGCCAGCGCGGGTATCGTGGCGGGTATCAGTATCAAACCCATTGAAATGCCCGATGGCGGCGGGCTCAATGTATCGCGCATCGGCATCCTCTCCCCGAGCAAACGCGTGCTCGATAACGTGGGCGTTACACCCGACGAAACTTGCCCCATCACGTTAGCCGACGCGCAAAAAAGCGAAGACTGCGTACTGACTCGCGCGCAGAAGTGGTTGGCAAGTCAAATCGCCTATTAAGCAAACAAAGTGATGCCCCACGCCGCCACAATCCCCGCAACGCTTGAACAGCTTCCCGATACTTACGATGTTGTGGTGCTCGGCGCGGGCGGTGCTGGCCTCGCAGCGGCCGTGTTTGCCGCGCTCGAAGGCTTACGCGTGTTGGTTGTTGAAAGCACGCCTTTCGTGGGCGGCACAACCGCGCTATCCGCAGGGACGGCATGGATTCCGCTTTCGACGCATGCAAACGAAGTGGGCGTTGAGGACTCGGCTGCGCAAGTGCAAACCTACCTCAATGCCACCGTTGGTGCGCAAAGCGCAGAGGAGATGCGGCAAGCCTTCATCACAGAGTGCGCCGCCGCGCTGGCACAAATCGAAACTAAGAGTGAGGTGAAGTATCGCCCGTTTGCGCTGCACCCCGACTACGAATCAAACCAAGCGGGCGCAACCTTGCGTGGGCGCGCGCTCGATCCGTTGCCCTTCGATGGCCGAAAGCTAGGGCGCTTATTCGCCCTCATTCGGCCACCGATACCAGAGTTCACGGTGTTGGGCGGCATGATGGTCAATCGAGAAGACATCACGCATTTGCTCAGTATGTTTGGCTCGGTGAAATCATTTAGCCATTGTTTGAAAATCGTGGCCCGGCATGCACGGGATCGGCTGAGCAACCCGCGCGGTACGCGGCTGGTCATGGGAAATGCCCACGTTGCGCGGCTTTTGTATTCTCTGGCACAGCACGAAAGCGCGGCGCTTTGCGTGAACACCGCGCCGAGCAAACTGCATCAGGATGCGCGCGGTGTGCATGCGATAACGCTTGTTCAAAACGGCTACGAAAAAACGGTCAAAGTGCGCTGCGGTGTTGTGCTCGCGAGCGGTGGGTTTAATCGTCACCCTGAAAAGCGCGCAGCAATGCTGCTTGGCATTGATAGCGCATGGTGCCCCGCCGCACCGGGCCACACGGGTGCGGCCCACACGCTGGCCGAAGAGATCGGCGCGGTGTACGCACACGCTGGCGGAAGCCACGCATTTTGGGCACCCGTTTCGATTCGAAAACGTGCAGATGGCAGCACCGCTGCGTTCCCACACTTTGTGATGGACAGAGCCAAGCCTGGCTTCATTACCGTGAATAAAGAAGGTAAGCGTTTTGTAAACGAAAGCACCTCGTACCACCGCTATGGATTAGCAATGCAAGTGCAGGGCGCAGTGCCCGCCTACCTCATTTGCGATGCCGTAGCGCTCAAGAAATACGGCATGGGTATGGTGCGCCCAGGGGCGGGCAATCTACGTGCCTATCTTGCCGATGGCTACCTTACCTGCGGCGCAAATTTGACCGATTTAGCCAATTATCTCCAAATAAATGGCCCTCAATTACAGCAAAGCGTCGAACAAATGAACCGCTACGCCGCACACGGGTTCGACCCCGATTTTCATCGGGGCGAAACCGACTATCAGCGCAATATTGGCGATGCCAAGGCGGGCAATCTCAACCCAAATTTGGGCGCATTGGCAACAGCGCCGTTTTACGCGGTGAAATTATTTCCCGGCGACATCGGTGCGGCCACAGGCTTTGCGACCGACGAGCATGCACGCGTGACCGATGCCAACCATCAACTAATACCCGGCCTCTACGCCGCAGGCAATGATATGCGCTCCATGATGGGCTCGGCCTATCCCGCACCCGGCATCACCATCGGGCCGGGCATTGTGTTTGCGTACATTGCGGTAAAGGATATGCTGACTCGAAGCGCTCCGGCGAAAACTGCGGATGCTTAGTTAGCTATTGAATTAAATGCGCCGCTAACCGGCAATCGCCTGATGTCATGACGCATTAAATCTCAAAATCATCAAATTCTGAACTTGTCGGCAGGGAAATCACTTTTTTCGCGGCTTCGAGCGCGGCGGCAGCCCACGCTTCATAGCCCATTTTGGCCGCGCGGGTTTCGCTTGGCACTTCTACGCTGATCGGCAAATCGCCTGGTAAGGCGGCGAGCATGGCGGCGAGCGCGAAGCCGCCTTCGCCGGGGAGCAGCCGCTCGCTGCGTGCATCGTGAATGAGCCCTGCGTTGTTGACGGGGCCAGGTACCTTCCCATCACAGAGCTGCACATAATTGACGCTGCGACGGGGTAAATCTGCGATGTCGGCTAGCATGCTGCGGGAGCGAAAAAAGTGAATCGCATCGACCAATACCCCAGCATTGGGCTGACCGACGCTGGAGACGATGCGCACGGCGGTGGAGGCATCTTTCACCGCAGTCCAAGGCATGAACTCAAGATCACAGGTGAGATTAAATACCTGTGCAGCTTCGCAGAGCTTGCTGAAGTTTTCGGTGAGTCGGGCTTCATCGGCATCGTCGCCTGCAACCAAAATATGTTTCGCGCCGAGGGCCGCGCCGATATCAAAAAATGCCCGATACGCGCTGGGGTCGAAACGCTCGTCAATCCGCACGATTTCCAGATCAAGAACTTTTATTTCGCTATCGCGCAGCGCGGCGATGGTTTCCCCTTGCATGGCAGCATCGCTCATGAGGGGGAAGTGCGGTCCACCGGGCGCGGCGGGCAGCAGGCGAAGTCCACAATTGGCGAAGCCTAGCTTAGCGGCGGTACGGATGACTTCCGGCGGCGTAAGCGCCAGGACAGTTAAGTGGGCGAGCGAGTAGGTGCGGTTCATACTTCAGAGTGTACGCAAGCGCTCTTTTCTGGGGAGATAAGGTTGAAAAAGTGCTGCTTTTACGCCGCAGGTTTTAGGCTATTTTGGTAGCGCAACGCCCGCAATGTGATGCCCGGCGATGTAGCCAAACGTCATCGCAGGGCCCAGCGTAATGCCCCCGCTCGGGTAATGCCCACCCATGACGCTGGCCATATCGTTGCCTGCCACGTAAAGCCCAGCGATCACGTTGGCGTGTGCGTCCAGCGCTTGCGCATGTTCGTTGACCCGCAAACCGGCGAACGTGCCCAGGCTTCCCGGCACAATACGCACAGCGTAAAACGGGCCGCACTCAATTGGCGCGATGCAGGGGTTGGGGCCTGCGTGTTCAGCGTCTCCTTGCATGCGGTCATACGAAATTTCGCCGCGATGAAATTCCGGGTCATTGCCCGTTCGGGCATGTAAGTTGTAGCGCCCCACCGTGGCGTCAAGCGCTTGCGCTGTGATACCGCAGCGCTCCGCAAGCGCTACGATGGTTGGCGCACGCTGCAAATACCCACTACGCACGAGGGCAGATACCGGCAGTGGAAACGGTTTGGAAAATCCCAAGCCATACCGGCGCTGAAAACGGTGGTCGCAAATGAGCCACGCTTCTGTGTGTCCAGCGGCAAATAGCCCGCGCATGAATGAGTGGTAGTTCCCGGCTTCATTAGCAAAGCGCTGGCCACTTTTAGTCACGGCGATGAGCCCAGGCTTGCCCCGCTCGAGCAGATGCGGGAAATGTTGGAAGCCACCATCGGGGTGCGGAACGAGCGAGACAGGCGCCCATGCGCCCGCGTCGGCAAGCGTGCTGTCAACGACTCCACCCACGCCCTCGCCCAATCGTAAACCATCGCCTGTGTTGGTAAGCGGCGCGGCACTGCGATGGACCTGACCAGAGCGCACATGCGGGAAGAGATGCGCCTGGCGTGCAGCATCATGCGGGAAACCGCCGCACGCGAGCACCACCGCTTTGCGCGCGCGAATCGTCGTTGCGGCCCCGTTGTGAACTGCCGCAATGCCAACGGCACGCCCGCGCTCTAATAATACTTTTTCCACTGTGTGATCAGTGAGAAAACGCACGTTTTTTTCTAGCGCGGATTTGAGTAAGGCAGCGACCAAAGCATTGCCGCCCTTGCGCGTGCTGCCTTGACCATAACGGGCGAGATCAAGCGCGTGCTTAACCAGCCGCTTGCCAACGTAGGCAAACGAATCCAAAGCACGCGCCGCACGCACGAAGTGCCGAACATCGCCGCCGATGCTCATGCCGAGAAAAGAAAGGATATCGCGCGGCGCTCGCAGCAGCTTCATCGCCCCGCCTAGGCGCTTGGCTTCAAACGGCGCTGCGCAAAGGCTGCGCCCGCCTTTTGCTGCGCCAGGCACATTACCGTGAAAATCTGGAATCGCGTTGCCATCGATGAATTTAAGCGCGGTGTGGTCAATATGAAACTGCGCCATTGCGCCCGCCTGCAAGAGAAAGGCACTAACGCGGGATTCGTTGTAATGTTCGCCCAAAATGTGGCGTAAGTACTCTTTGGGTACAGCAATTTCTTCTTGAATCCCGGCAGCGCGAGCCAACGGGTTGCAAGGCAACCACATCCATCCACCGGACCACGCGGTGGTGCCACCGATTACGTCGGCTTTCTCAACCACAATAACCTCAAGCCCAAGATGGGCTGCCGTCACCGCGACGCTGAGCCCGCCTGCTCCCGAACCTACGATGACGACATCGCACTCCACCCTAGGGCGTCGCCTCCGCTACGCTTTGGGCGTGAACCCCGCCTAAAAACAATCGCTCGATATTCGGATCCGCTAAAAGCTCGGCAGCAGGGCGCTGCAACACGCGCCGCCCCGATTCGAGCGCGATCACCTCATCGGAATACTTCAACGCGCTTTTTACATTTTGCTCAACCATCAACACAGTTACGCCTTGTTCGGCCAGCTTGCGCAGCAACTTAAACACATCCAGCACGAGTAGAGGCGATAGGCCAATTGAGGGCTCATCAATCAACAACACTTTCGGGCGCAATAAAAGCGCCCGCCCGATTTCTAGTTGCTTTTGCTCTCCGCCAGAAAGCGAAGAAGCTTGCGAATGGATCCGCTCCTTCACGCGCGGGAAAAACTCCAACACCTCGGGAATACGCTCGCGAGCCGTTTTCACGCCCAGCGTAATGCCGCCCAACTCCAAATTTTCGTATACGCTCAATTGCCCAAACAAATTGCGGCCTTGCGGCACAAAGGCAATGCCGCGCTGCAAAAGCGTGCGCGCGCTCACCCCGGCGATGTTTTCACCGTTAAGGGTGATGCTGCCCTGCTTGAGTTTGAGCAGACCAAAAATCGTTTTGAGTACTGTGCTTTTACCGGCGCCGTTCGGGCCGATGAGTAGCGTAATCTTTCCCGATTTGGCCGCGAAGCTCAAGTCGTTCAGGATCATAAATTCGCCGTAGCCCGCAACGACGTTTTTAAATTCAATACACGTATCGGTCATGACTTAGCTCCCCAAGTAGGCTTCGAGCACTTGCTTGTTCGCGCGAATTTCTGCGGGTGTGCCAATCGCCATCACCTGACCCTCCACCATTACCATCACACGGTGGCACAGGTCCATCACGAAATCCATATTGTGCTCAATCACCACAAACGAGCCTTTTCGCGACTGGTTTAGCTCTTTGAGCAAACGGCTTAATCCAGAAACCAAGCTTGGGTTTACGCCAGCGCACGGCTCATCGAGTAACACCAACGCCGGCTCGCTCATGAACGCCATGGCGATATCGACCAGCTTTTGTTGGCCATAGCTCAGCTCACCGGCTTTTTTGTGCGCAACATGTTCGATTCGAAACCGCCGAATCATTTCATCGGCCTTTGCGCCCAAGCCCGAATCGCTCGGGGCGAAGAGCCGCTTGACCATACTGCCTTGATGCTCTTGCGCCGCAACGAGTAGATTGTCCCGCACGCTCATCTTGCCGAACACTTGCAGAGTTTGAAACGTACGCCCCACGCCACGACGATTGAGCTCGGCGGGCGATAAGCCTGCGATATCTTTGCCATTCAGTTCGATTTGCCCCGAGTCCGGAGCGATTTGCCCCAACACGCTATTGAACATGGTGGTTTTACCGGAACCATTCGGCCCGATCACGCCGAAAATCTCTCCGGGCATCACCTCGAACGAAACGCCATCAACCGCCTTAATCGCGCCGTACGCTTTCTTTAGATTAGTCACCTTTAAAACCGGCTGCGCGCTCATGCTGCACCTCCGATTTTTGCAGCGGCGTCAGACCGAGCCTGGGCCTCTACGCGCGCCAATTTTTTAGCCCGAATGCGATCTGGGATGCTCAACAACCCATCGGGCAACCAGAGCATGAGCAGTACCACTGCCGTGCCAAATACAAACAAATACCAGGCTTGAGCGAAGCGCAACCACTCCGGCAGCAACACGCCCACGGCTGAGCCTACGACCGGACCCAAGAAGTAGCCGGGCCCACCAACAACAACCATTAGATACATCATGATGGAGGTGCTTACCGCAAACGGCGCCGGCTCGATAAACCCCACCAACGGCGCGAACAGCGCGCCTGCCACGCCTGCATACACCGCGCCGATTGCGAACGAGAGCAACGTGTAGGATTGAATCCGAACGCCCAAACTCTCGGCACGAATGGGGTTGTCCCGCAACGCAGTGAAGGCTTTTCCCCAGGGCGAACTTAGCAATCGATGCAGGATGTACGCGAAGATGAGCGTGACGGCGAACACAAAGTAGTAGTAGTGCAAGTTTTTCTCGAGACTAAAGCCAAATAGCGAGGGCCGTGCAATGTTGTTAATACCAAACGTGCCGCCGGTGAGCCACTCTTCGTTTCGCATCACCAGCCAGACGGCAGTGTTAAATCCTAGGGTGGCGAACGCTAGGTAGATCGCTTGCACGCGCAGCGCCGGAAAGCCCACCGCGATTCCAATAGCAAAGCAACCGAGCATCGCTAGCGGCAGCCCAATCCAAAAGCTGATCCCCGCTTTCATAAGTATGGCGACGGTGTAAGCGCCGATGCCAAAAAAAGCAGCGTGTCCGAGTGACTTTTGTCCGGCGTAACCGACCGTGAGGTTTAACCCCATTGTTGCCAAAATAAACACGAGCCAATAGGTGAATAAATAGATGCCGTAATTTTTTAAAAACGGCGGCACCGCCAGCATAAAAATAGTAGCGGCTATGAGCAAAAGTGTGGATTTTTTCATCGTCTTTTCCTCACACTTTTCGTTCTACTTTTTTGCCGAGCAACCCTTGCGGTTTGAATAGAATCACCGCCATGAACAACACCAGGGCCACCGCATCCTTGTAGGTTGGGGAAATGTAGGCGGCGCTCAAATTTTCTGCCACCCCAACAATGAGCCCGCCGAGCAGCGCCCCGCGACTATTGTTGAATCCACCGATGATGGCTGCGAAGAACGCTTTCGTGCCGAGCGATTCGCCCATATCGAATTTGGCAAGATATACCGGCGTGACGAGCAGCGCTGCGGTGCAGGCTAATACGGCGTTAATCGCAAAGGTGTAGAAAACCATTTTGGGCACATCGATACCAAGCACCGTGGCACTTTCGGTGTTTTGGGCTACGGCTTGCATTGCCCGCCCCGTGACGGTTTTGGTAATAAACATTTGGGTAGCAAACACCAGCGCCAACGCAATGACAAGCGTGCCGATGTCGGCCAACGTGACCGTTACGCCCGCCACTTTAAACAACTTGTCGGCAAACAATGCGGGGAACGGATGTGCCTCTGCGCTATAGCCTGCGCGCACGCCGCTGCGCATGGCGATGGCCAAACCAATCGTTGCCACCACAATCGGCATCATGCCGTGGCGATAGAGTGGATCAATCAGGCCACGCTTGAAACACCAGCCGAGCACCGCAATCGAAACGATACAAGTAAGCACGAAACTCACGCTCAATGGCGCGCCCCACGCTAAAAAACCCACCATCGCAAACGCGGGGAGCATAACGAACTCGCCTTGCGCAAAATTGATCGTACCGCTGGCTTGCCAAAGCAGGGTGAACCCAAGCGCGGCTAAGGCATAGATACTCCCCGTAGCGAGTCCAGAGAAAAGGAGCTGAAAGAAATCAACCATTGACTAAACCCAATCGAGGAGTAAAAACGCCCCGGCACACACTTGGCGCGGCGGGGCGTTTACGTTGCAACCAGCTTTAAGGCTACTTCTTACCCAATGGCGGGAGAATGTCTTTTACCTCTTGCTTACCGTTGCGCACTTCCACCATGAAGCTTTCGCGGTCTAGATCACCGTTGGCATCAAAGCTCACATCCAACAATACGCCTGGCTCTTTAGCGGCTTTGATTTCCAGCCCTTTGAGTGCCGTGGCGATGGCTTTGCTATCCACTTTGCCTGCTTTTTCAATGGCAGCTTTCAACACGTAGACACCGGTATAGCCTTTAATGCCATTATGGTCGGAGCCCGCTTTGTAGTCGCGCTGATAGGCATCTTTGTATTTCTTCATTAACGCGCCTGGTGCATCGGCGGTTAAGCCTACGTGGGCTACTGCACCGTTGGCCGCTTCACCTGCAAGCTCAATTACTTTTTGGCCGGTCAGCGTGGTTTCGCCTACGATGGGTTTGTTCCAGCCTTGCTTGCGCAATTCACGCAATGCTCGCGCCGACTCTTCTTCGTTCAGATAAACAAACAACGCATCGGCGTTCGATTGCTTGGCTTTTAACACCGCAGCGGAGAAATCCACCTGCGCCGCTTCGGTCGAGATATCCGCCGAGACCTTCGAGCCGTACGCCTCGAGCGCCTTGATAATTGCATCCCGACCGCCTTTGCCGAAATCGTTGTTCACGAATAACACGGCTACGTTTTTAGCTTTCAAGTCGTTCGCAATGTAACGTGCAACTTTCGGCATGGCGGTGGCTTGTGTGAAGCTGGTGCGGAAAATATACGGGTTGCCCTGGGTGGTGATGGAAGCGGCCTCACCGCCGGTGAAGTTTGGGATTTCCACACGGCGGGTCTCGGTCATGCTTACCATGATGGAGCCGGAATACACGGGGCCGAATACCGCGACCGCGCCATCGTCGACTGCTTTGGTGGCCAACCCCTTGGCCACACCGGGATTGGTCTGGGTATCTGCCGCGTTGTGCTCAAGCTTACGGCCCAAAATGCCGCCCGCTGCGTTGATTTCTTTAACCGCCAGCTCAACGCCGTTTTTAAATTGCGTGCCAGCGGAAGCGCCGGGACCGGAGAGCTCATAGAGCCCAGAAATTTTGATTGCCTGCGAGAACGCTGATGTTGCGAAAAGTGCGGTGCTTAACGCGCTGAGCGCGAGGGTGCGGAACTGCATGAGGGTGTCTCCTTTAAAAAAATGAACCGGCGCGTAGTGTGCCGGAAAGCCTGCCCCAATGCTTGATTGAACACTTTTTGGTGGGCTGAACTTGAATTAGGCTAAATTGTAGAGAAAAGTTCTTTATCGCACAAGTGTACGATTAACGCACACTTAGGGCGATAACCGTTCCTTTTAGGCCCACACGATTCAACGAGAAATGACTATGTTTACAGACTACAGCGGCGCGACCCGCGTGCTATTTATCGCAGGTGATCCGATTGCACAGGTGAAATCCCCCGCAGGGGTCACGCAGGCGCTGCGCGCGCGGGGGGCAGATTGCATTGTCGTGCCGGTGCATGTTAGGCCAGACGATCTGGCTCAGTTCCTCGCACTCACCCAGCGCGTGCCCAATTGCGATGGGCATTGCATCACCGTTCCGCATAAGTTCGCCGCACTCAAAGGCTGTGCCACGCTTTCGGCGCAAGCCCGCTCGATTGGGGCGGTGAACGCAATCCGCCGCAACCCCGATGGCTCTTGGCACGGCCATATGTGCGATGGCGAAGGCTATGTCGCTGGATTGCGCAAATTGGGCTTTGAGCCGCGCGGAAAAGCCGCACTGCTCGTGGGCGCGGGCGGCGCGGGCAGTGCCATCGCGCATGGACTTGTGGATGCAGGCGTAGCCCGCTTGAGTGTGTACGATGCCGACGGCGCGCGGCTCGATGCGCTCTTGAACAAATTGCAACGCTATGGCAACGTACCGTGTGCTACGGGCACGCCGAACGCGCTCGGGTTTGATTTGGCCATCAACGCAACGCCAATGGGCATGAACGCGGGCGATGGGTTGCCGATCAATCTTTCCGGCTGTGATGCGGGACTGTTTGTGGGTGATGTGGTGACTAAACCTGCGTTACCGCCGCTTATCGAAGCCGCAAATGCGTTAGGCTGCGCAACGATGACTGGGGCCGATATGTTTACTTCTGTATGCGAGCGCTTAGTGGAGTTTTATTTGCACAACGCCTAAAGCGCCCGCCGCCAAGGTTCTGTAACATCTATCCCTTTAAAAAACCTGCGGCGTAAAAACGGCTATTTATGAGCAATAACTCCCCAGAAACACGTAAATCTTTGACCTTGCACCGCCTGCGCGAGATTGCCGCGCGTGGCGAAAAGCTGACAATGCTCACCTGCTATGACGCAACATTCGCGCGGGTGCTGGACGAAGCGGGCGTAGAGCTACTGTTGGTCGGCGATTCGCTCGCGATGACCGTGCAAGGGCACTCCACCACGGTACCGGTTACGTTGGAGGCCATGGCGTATCACGTCCGTTGCGTCGCAGCCGGCAATCGCACCGCTTGGGTGATGGGTGATTTGCCCTACGGCACGTATCACGAATCCCCCGCGCAAGCCTATGCTAGCGCCCGCACACTCATGCAAGCGGGCGCGCACATGGTGAAGCTCGAAGGCGGCGGCTGGACGACGAGCGCTGTACAGTTTTTGGTGGAACGGGGCATCCCCGTGTGTGCGCACTTGGGGCTCACGCCACAAACTGTGCACGCCTTGGGTGGCTACCGCATTCAGGGCCGTACTGATGCGGGGGTCGAAAAAATCGTTGCAAATGCGCGGGCATTGGAGGCAGCAGGGGCCTCAATGTTGGTAGTGGAACTCGTGCCTTCCGCGGTCGGAAAAGCGCTGTCCGATGCCCTGACCATACCGGTGATCGGCATTGGCGCGGGCCTATCAGTGGATGGGCAAGTGCTCGTGCTCCACGATATGCTGGGCTTGACGACGGGCAAATTACCACGCTTCGTCAAAAATTTCGCGCTCGGTGCACCCTCAACGCTCGATGCTGTGAAGGCCTATGTGGCGGCAGTGAAAAGCGGCGCGTTTCCGGAGCCGCAGCACACCTACGATCAGTAGCCGCTTAGGGAGCGCGCGGTCGGTTTAAGCCGCCGCTTTAAACGTGTGCACAGGAATCCGCTCCCGCTCGACTACCGCGGCGATGTGTGGCGTGGCAACGAGCCTGTCAACATATTCGCGTAGCGCGGGAATGGTTGCGGGGTCAATGCCGGTAATCCCACCCCAGCGATAAAGAGTGAATGCGTACGCATCGAGAAAATCGGGTTGTGCGCCGCCCAGAAATGGCGAGCCCGCGGCAGAAATCATCGCTTGAATCCGCTCAATGTGGGCGCGAAAATCAGTGGTTGCCTTAGCCTTGATCGATGCTTGCGCGGCCTCATCCGGCGCGAACCTAGAAGGCATGAAAAAGTGCGTAAACGTGGGATGAACCGAATTGTTAAACCACGCAAACCTGGACAGCGCCTGGGCACGCGCCCAACTCTCACTCGGTAGCAATTTGGCCTGCGGAAAGCACACGTCGAGGTATTCACACAGCGCCACAATTTGATTGAGCGGCTTACCATCGACCACTAGCAACGGCACTTGTGCGTAGGGGTTCAGCGCGGTGAATTCCGGTGCGCTTTGCTCACCTTTGTGAAGCTTAATAATCTTGGGCTCAAAGGTTTGCCCAGTGGCAGCCTGAATGGCTTCAAGGCCGAAATGGGGAACGAACGAGCAGGCACTGGGAGCGAAGTAAAGTTCTAGTTTCATGGCGTGGTTTCCGGAGTGAATTTTCGCTATTTTGCAGGAGATATTCGGCAAAAGTGGCACTTTTTGCGCCGCAGGCATTGGCTATTTTTCGTTCGCTACGAACGCAAATCGTGGCACCGATTGGCCATCAACCATTACCGCTTCAACAAACATTGCATACGGGCGCACCCACAACCCGCGCTCGCCATAGCGCGGGCGGTACACCACCATCCACTCGTGGGTTTCGCTGTGTCGAGCGAGCTCAATCACATCGTATTCGTTACCCTTGTAATGCCGATAACGTCCGCGTGCGAGGGCTGGCAGTTGACTAAATAGATCGTGTGAAATGGCGCGCTCTAAACCCGATCGCGGCAACTCGCGAAGCTCAGCGGTGCGCTCGGCGCGGCGGCGCGGGCGGTTTCGAGTGCGGCGGCGGTGGCCTGCTGGGGCTCACGGATGATGAACGTAACCCCTGGCGCGGCTTGCTCGCTTAAACGTACGCGCGCGCTTTCATAGCCTTTTTCTTCTAAGGCCTTTACGCGCGCATTGGCCATTTCTTCTGTGCGGTAAATGCCGAACGTGACCAGATTTTTTTCCTCTGCGTCGGCGCGGGCATCATCAAAACCAGCCTGAGCCAGCTTTTCAAGCGCGCGGTCGATATTGCCTTTACCCGCTTTTACCGGCATCGAGATTAGGTAGACCCCTTTTAACTCGGTGCGCTGCACCGAAAGGGTTTTGCCAAGCTGCATTGGGTTGAGCAATGCAACGACCTTTTCTCGTTCCCGCTCAGTAAAAGGCCCCCACTCCGCACACGATATGTTCAGTTGCGCCGCCTTGCTTGGGCCCAACGCCGCCACTTGCTGCGAGGTCAACAGCTTTACCCGTTCGGGTTTAATGGGCGCGAAATTGGGGTCTGGGCTATTGCTCCACTCGTTAAGGCTGGCGTAGGCTGCCATGCAGATATTGGCAGCGAGGAGCAGTACGACGATTGCGCGCATAGCTACGGCCCGCGCATCAACGGTTACGGCGCACGAACGCTAAGCGTAACGCAACAATCAGTACGAGCATTGCCACTAACAGCGCGTGCGCAGGGACACCGCCGACGGGTACCTTAAAAATGGCTTCGTCCCGACCCAGCGCGGGCGCAAAATTCACGTCAGCGCCGCCCAATATGGCCGCTACATCACCGCTGGCTTTCGGTCCATCGCCACCAGCGGCGCCAGAAGTGACCGTACCGCTGGCCAGCAGGGCTAAACCGCCTTGCGCACCACCGAAATTATTATGCCAATGCGAGGCCGAACCGAGTACGGCGGCGGTGAGCGCGGGGAAATCGGCTAACGAACGGGCGGTGAGTGTGAGGTTTGGCGCATCGGGCGCGAGATCGGTGGACGTAGTGAGTCCGGGCACTAACGTTTTGAGCCAACCAAAGCCGTTGGGCAAACCCGCTTGCGTTTGCGCGAATAGACCACCACCATTCTTCACATGCTCGCCGATCGCGGCGGATTGGGCGTTGATCAAATCGAGCTGTGCTTCGGAGAGTCCGCCCAGCGCATTCACCCGATCGGAGGGCATGTAAATCACGCCGGAGCTGAAAATATTGGTGGTGCCTGCGACCAACGAAGCGCTAAAAAACGTATTGAAGTCTGCCGTGGTTAACACAGCACGGCGTACCCAACCTTTGGCGGGCAAATTGGATTTATCAAACGCGGAGAAAAAAGCGTTGGCGGCGACTTGGTTGTTGCACCCCAAGCACACCACTACCTTTTGCCCATTTTTGACCTTCTCGGCCACGCTTTCAAGGCCTTTTTGTAGATACAACCAACCATCTTGGTTGGTTGAGGCCGTTGCGTTGCCATGGTCGTCAGCGTCCGTCCCGCCGACAATCACAGGACCTGCCATAGCCGTCATCGGCGCAAACAAAGCACCGGCAATCCACAGCATTGCCCTACTAACAAAACGATTTCGCACGCAAACCCGCCTTTCAATACTCAGTTTAGAGCCGATATCGTGGGTTTGGTTCGGGCGGAGGCGTAGGGCGTGCGCGCAGTGTTGCAGGCGTGCGACGGTGCGCAGAAGTGCACCTACATGGAATACCTGCGGCGCATTTTAGGTGCGTTTTCAGGATTATCACCCGAAAAATGGGGGTTTTGGAGCGGGTGAAGGGAATCGAACCCTCGTATGAAGCTTGGGAAGCTTCCGTTCTGCCATTGAACTACACCCGCAATGGCACGCATTGTAGCGAGCGCGGCCTATTCTTAAAACTACGGCAAACGCCGCACCGTCATCGTGGAGCCTTCCCAGGTTGTATCCATCAGCATTAAAAATGCCCGCCCCGCTACGGCCCGCTTGAGCTCGGGATGCTCACTGACGGTAGTTTTCACCCCAAAAAGCTCAATCCCGCCCACTTTCACTGATTTAGCGGTGGTGTAGTGATCGTAAAACGGCTTACCCTTTAAAAAACGCTTGTTGGGACGCGAAAATTCGCTTTTGCGCTTTTTGCTCTCTTCGCCCTTCGGCGGGGGCGGATCTTTATAAGGCAGCTGCACCCGCTCGGCATCGGCGGTGGGCAAAAGCAGTCCGGCAGGGGATTTCGGGTCGATTTCTACTTGAAACGGCTGGTTTAGAAGCAAAAATTGCGCAATAAATTTTCCGTCAACATCTCTCGGAATATTGAGTGCGGGCAGCCCGGCCACGTTCGGCGCGGCGACCACCGTTCTACCGGCTGGCATGACTTCTTCCGTGCCACGTATACGCAGCATGGCCTCCCCCGTGCGAGTAAGCCCTTGCACATACACGCCTTCGGGCGTGAAGTCGCCGGGATAAAGCGTTTTGGGGGCACGTCCGTCGATCTTGAGCGTAACGCCGCCTTTAGCAACGGCCAGCACTTCCACCGTGGTGGCCGAAACACCGCCCCAACCAAACGCGGCCAACGCCGCTGCAACGATCATTTTGCGATTCATGCGCGCATCTTAGCGTAAGAAAATTCGTTCCGCAGAAATACCGCTCACGCAACAGACCGCGCCGCTGGGCTTCGCGTTGCATCCCTTTCGCTGCGGCGCTCGCCCATTTAAGCGTAAGATTGTGGCTGGGAATTAGTCGGCGACTATGGTGTCGAACACCGACTGCGTATGTGGACGAAAAGCGATGAGTGAATTTACAAAGAAATTAGGTTGGATCGGGGCAGGCGTTGCGGTGGGCGCAGCACTTTCGGTCACGTATACGGCATACGCGCTGCGCGAGCCTGCGCTGCCCGTGCCGGTAGAAGATTTAAAAATGTTCTCCGAGGTGTACACGCGTATTAAAAACGATTACGTGGAGCCGGTAGCCGATAAAAAGCTCATCAAAGAAGCCATCAACGGCATGGTGCAAGGCTTAGATCCACACTCAAGCTTTTTCGATGAAGAAGGCATGAAAGAGTTGCGCACCACCACCGAAGGCAAATTCGGCGGCGTGGGCATCGAAATTGGCGCCGAGGAAGGTTTCATCAAGGTTGTGTCGCCCATTGACGATACCCCTGCGCAGCGCGCAGGCATTCGTGCGGGCGATTTGATCGTTAAAGTGAACAACGAAACCACCAAGGGCATGGCACAAGATAAAGCCGTGACCAAAATGCGCGGCAAGCCGGGCACGAAAGTATCGCTCGATATCTTCCGCAAAGCCGACAATGCTTCGCTGACCTTCAATTTAATCCGCGAAGAAATCAAAATTTGGTCGGTGCGCTCGAAAATGTTGGAGCCTGGCATTGGCTACATCCGCGTGCGGGCTTTTCAAGGCCCTACGATGAGCGATTTCGCCAAAGCAGCGAAAGAGCTTTACAAAGATGGCGAATTGAAAGGCTTGGTGATTGATTTGCGCGATGATCCGGGCGGTTTGTTAAATGCTTCCGTTGGGTTATCTGCGGCGCTATTGCCCCGCGACGTGTTGGTGGTGTACACCGATGGCCGCACGCCCGATAGCAAGTTTCGTTTCGCCGCGCGGCGTGAAGATTATTGCCCTGGCGTGTGCCCCGACGATCCACTGCGCAGCCTGCCAGCAGGCTTGAAAACCGTACCGATTACCGTGCTCGTAAACGCGGGCTCCGCATCTGCTTCCGAGATCGTGGCGGGCGCACTAAAAGACCACAAACGTGCAACCTTGATCGGCACAACCACCTTCGGTAAAGGCTCGGTACAAACCATTCTCACGCTCTCAAACGGCTCGGGTTTAAAGCTCACCACGCAACGCTACTACACGCCTAACGGCATCTCGATTCAAGCCAAAGGCATTGAGCCTGACATCCTGATCGATCAGCTCACCTTCGATGGAAAAACCGACGGCAAACGCTTGCGCGAAGCCGATATCGACCGCCACCTCGTGGGCAAAGATGAGAAGAAAGAGGAGAAAACCGCTGAAGGCAAACCCAACGACGACGATGAGACGGTAAAGGTTAACCGCCGAATCACGTTCGAAAATTTCGAGCCTGGCGTGCCTACAAAAGACTACCAACTCACGCAAGCCATGAACCACTTAAAAGGCTTGCCAGTGGTCACGTCCACCCAAAAACCCGCAGAGAAAACCGCAGCCGCCATGCCTGAGAAAAAATAGGTTCTACTCCGTAATACCTGCGGCGTAAAAACAGTGCTTTCTAGACGTTATCTCCTAGAAAAACACTGTTTTTGCGCCGTAACTTTTTGATGGAAGCACGTTGATTTTTTTTCGGCAAGCGGAGCGCCCTCTGCGCCTTTGCGTTAAAGCCTTTTACTGACCAACCACCCATGAACCCCGAACTCTCCGACGAAGCCCTGCTGCGCTACTCGCGACACATTCTTCTGCCCGAGTTGGGCGTAGAAGCCCAAACCGCGTTTGTGAACGCGCACGCGCTTATCGTCGGCGCGGGCGGTTTAGGCTCACCGGTGGCGCTTTATCTCGCTGCGGCAGGCGTGGGCACGATTACGATTTGCGACCACGATGAGGTAGATTTAACGAATTTGCAGCGCCAAATCATCCATGATATGCGCGGCGTGGGCACACCGAAAGTAACCTCCGCAAAAAACCGAATCGGTGAGATGAACCCGCTGGTGAACGTGCGCACGATTCAGAAAAGAGTGTTGGGCGATGAACTGGCCGCGCTCGTGCGCGAGGCCGATATCGTGCTCGATTGCTGCGACAATTTCGTAACGCGCCACGCCGTCAACCGCGCCTGCTTTGAACACAAAAAACCATTGATCTCCGGTGCGGGGATTCGTTTCGACGGGCAAGTGTGCGTGTACGATCCGCGCGATGAAAAAAGCCCGTGTTACCACTGCCTTTTCCCAGAAGGAGATGCGCCGGACGAAGTGCGTTGCGCCGTGATGGGCGTGTTCGCGCCCGTCACCGGTATCGTCGGTACGATCCAAGCTGCAGAAGCGCTAAAAGTAATTGCCAATGTCGGTCAGCCGCTCACCGGGCGCTTGCTCACCATTGATGTGCTCAGTATGGAGTTTCAAGAAATTCGTATTCCGCGGGATGCGAAATGCGCGGTGTGTGGGACGCGGTAAACGTTGCGTTTTTGGGTAGATAAATCCTAAAAAACGCTGTTTTTACGCCGCAGGTTTATTAACTTAAACCCCCAGCTTCACCGCCGCAACAATCACCACGCCTAACACCAAATTCACCAGCACGAGCTTGCGAATTTGATCGAGCGCGGCTTTGCCTTCGCTCCAGGTTTGGGTTTTCACCGCAGCGTCTAATTTCTTAAACGCCGAAAAGCGCAGGTTGCCGTAGATGAGCATCATCACGATGCCGCCGAGCGCCATAACGTGCACGCCCCAGCGCGCGCCCATGCCACCGCGCAAGCCGTAGAGATGAATGCCGGTGATGAGCAAAACCGCCATCGCAAGAGCGACGTATTTTAAAAATCGCGCGAGCGTGGCGTGGAGTAGCGCAATGGGCTGCGGCGCGGCCAAAACGCTCAACGCAGCCGGGCGCACACAAAACAAAATGGTGGCCATACCACCGAGCCAGAAGATGGCGGCAAGCAAGTGGAGAAGTAAAACGAATTGATGGATATGTGCGCTCATGCGTACATGTTACCGCCATTGCGTAAACCCAATACCTGCGGCGTAAAACAAGCCTATTTTCAAACTTATCTGCCAAAAAAAAGCCCCGGGTAGCCGGGGCTTTTGGCATTGCTATGTGACTAGCGCTTGGGCTTATCGCCCTCTTTTTCGTCGCTGGCGCGGCGGGCTTGATCGGCTTGCACTTGCGCGGGCATTGTGCGTGCGGGCATGGCAGGCATGGCGCGCGGCGCGCGCGGGATGGGCTCCACATACGGCTGCTCCACACGCTGCACCGGTGCTTCACCCCGACCTTGCGCGGGCGCAACGCGGCGGTTATCGCTTGGTTGCGGTTGCGGTTGAATTTGCGGCTGCACCGGCACCGGTGCGGCTGCACCAGATGCCATCGCGCGCGACGGTGGGGCCATCTGGCCCGGCACGCGCTGCACGTTTTGGGCTGGCTGCGGTGGCGGTTGCATCTGTTGCTGCATCTGTTGCTGCATCTGCTGCTGCACTTGCTGCGGCATTTGCTGCATCGGCGCGCCTTGCTCGCGCACCACTTGCGGCTGCGTCATCACCGTGGGCGGCGCGAGCGGTGGCAAGGGTTGCGAGCGCGCGGGTGCCGAATTTGGCGCGGGTTGCGTAACAATCTGAGCGCCCGAGTTGACCGGTACTGCCCGTACTGTTGCCGCTTCGTTTACCATCACTGGCTGCTGTGGTTGCTGTGCGGGCGCACGATATTGCTGCGTCGGCGCGCCACCGTAAGCAGGCTTAATGCGATCCATAATGGGGTACGCTTCCACTTGCGAAGTGGTCGGCAACGGCCCCATTGCACGGGCTACGGGCGCTACCGGACGCGCCGAGGCAACGACCGCCGCTTCCACTGCGGTTGCGCCATTCGGTGCATTCCAATTTCGGTACACATTGCCGCGCGGCGGGGCAACGCTGTACTCCACCGATGGATGCACGAACGGTCGGTTCGCCAAGCGCCAGTAATTGGCGCTCACGGTGTAGCTCGGGTAGTACGCTTCGCCCCACGAAAGCGGCGTCCAATAGACCAGCGAGTTACCGATGTTCACCGAAAGCGAGGCGCCGCCGACATTGCCTTGCCACGCCACCAACGCTGGCGAGTACACAGGGCGACGCTCAAATGCCCCTGGCGTCCAGCCCCAGCGACCATTGAGGTTGACCCAACGCCCGTAGTGCGATGGTGCAAAGCCCCACGGCGCGTCATCCACCCAAGTCCATCCCCACGGTGCGACGAAGGTCCAGTTACCGAACCGGTATGGCGCCCAATCGCTGGCAACCCGACGGGGGAACCACACCCAACCGTAGTTGGACATTTCGCGCCACATGCCGTGCTCATCTAAATCACGCCAACCCACCATGTTGGGGCTCACGTAAGCATAGCGTTGATTTTCGTAGCGACGATCGCGGGAATCAACCCATGCGCCAAACGCATCATCGCCACGAATATTTAGAAATCCGAGACGATTGCCGCTAAATTCTGCTGCATCGCCACCGCGCAACGATTGAAAATTCGCGCCGGTTGCCAGCTCGGCGTTGCCATATTTCACATGCACTAAATCACCACGGGAATCGTTATTGCGGCCGGTTTCTACGCGATACAAGCCAGGCGTAGTCAGATCAATGCTGCCATTGCGGGTATCGATGCGCGCGGTTTCACCACGGTCTAGCTCACGCAAGCGCACCACCAGTACACCGTCGGCCATGCGCGCACGCAAGTGGTGATCGTCGAGCCGCTCAAAATACAGCGTAGTGCCGCCGGAGAGCCACGCCAAACCGGAGCCGAAATCCACCTCGGCGCGGCCCGGTGGGCCCACGTACACATTGTAGCGATCGGGAATGGGGTAATTGTTGGTAAACGCGCGCCCCACAACGCCAGCAAGGGCGACCATGACTTCACCGCCATACACCGCCAAGCGGCCCACGCGCGAGGGCGGATCTGCCCAGCTAAGCGTAGCGCTCACCAAAGCTGCCGCACCCAGAAGTAGTCGGGAAAACACAGAGTTCATCATCATTGCCAGAGCCTTTCAAACGTCCTAAATCGGACGTACACGTAACGATAACGTAGAACGGGGAGGGGCGTTGACGCTCTTATTAAGATGTACCCGTATCGCGACAGGTTCGCGCCGCATACGCAGGCCAAAAAGTGACCCTTTTTTAGGGAGATACGTTCCAAAAATGCTTGTTTTTTCGCCGCAGGTATTTCGCGGTTTACTGTTTCGCGTCGATCAAATTTTTCATATGGAATTGCGCAATTTTTGTGTAGGCAGCGCTGCGGCGGGCGGGGTCGAACTGCGCGTTCAGCTCCGCTCCGATGGGCTGCGTGCGCGCGGTTTGCGCCGCTACGTTAGCGGGCCACGGGTGCAGCATGTCCAAATGCGACGCGCCTGGAACGCTGTCGACAAGCATGCAGGCTTTGCAGTGCTTCATCACATAGTCGGAGTGAAACGCGGGCTTTAGCATCGTATCGGCTTCGGCGGCGACGATGCCTACCGGAAGGTTTATTCGCGCCAAACTTTCAACGGAGAAAATCGCCGATACCGGCACGGTTGCGCTCACCGAGACGATCCGCTTGTCCGCGCGCGGGTCGGTTTCGAAGCCATTGCCGCCATTCCACGTTGTAATGCTCGCAGGCAAAAAGGCTTCTGGAACGCCTTTCACGCTTAGATATTGCGCTTTGCGTTGGGCTTGTTGCGCGGGATCGGTCATGCCGTTGAAGCAAAACCCAGCATCGGCATCGAGATTGGCGCTGCAATGTTGCAGCAGCCCAAGCGTGCGCCAGCGCGCACCGGCGAGCATGAGCGCGGTGGCCCCGCCAGCGGACATGCCGTGTACGCCCACGCGATCTAGCTGCAACGCCGAACGCCATTGCGCATGCGCGGCCAGCGCATCAATGACTGCGGAAATTTCCATGGGGCGCGTAACCCAACTCCCAGGCCCGCTCTTGGCGCTATCGCGAAAGTTGTCGCCCGCGTGCAGAGGCTGGGCAACGACGAACCCCGCGCGGGCGAACGTGGCGGCTTGTGTGTGATCCGACAAAACGCTTCCGCCCGCGCCGTGGGACATGACGATTAACCGGCGTGGCCCCCCCGCAGAAATCGGCGCGTCCACGGCCACATCGAGCTCAAAGGTGCTGAAGCGCGTTTTTTGGCCCACCACATCGGTTGGATAAACGAGGGTTACGTTAAGCGCATCAGTTTTAAATTCTGACCAGCCAATTTGGGCGTGCGCGCCCGCAGGCAGCACAACTAGGGCGGCCAATAGTGCGCGTGTCGCGTGGATTTTGAGTAGGGGTGCGAAAAAATTAAATGCGTTCATGGGGGTGCCGCGCTTTCGTATATGTTGAGTGCAATGTTCGCTTTTTATTGCGCATTCGATCGCCGTTCTAGGCGCGTGCGATGAAGCGCACCCTGGCGTCGCCAAGGCTTTGCTTTTGCGCGTAAGTGGTCGGCGCGCGCGCCATCGCGAATCCCAAAAAACAGGTTTTTTACGGGGATAATGTCCAAAAAGTGCCGGTTTTACGCCGCAGGTTTTTGACGCGCCGCGTATTGTGCTTGTGATTAAAACGCACTATATTGCAGAGACGCGAGTGCGAGATAGTGCTTGTATTTAGTACATCAACCTAAGGAGATTTTCCATGTGGCGGCAAAGGCAGTTAGGTTCTAAACGCGGTGTATGGGCGTTGGTGTTGGGTTCTCTATTCGCTGCGAGTGCGTGCGTAGCGCAAACCATGAATGATTTGCGCCAAGATGCGCAAACGGCGGGCGATATCACCACTTACGGCATGGGCTGGAGCCAGCAACGGCACGCAACCGGGGGCCAGATTACGCCGCAGAACGTGAAAGATTTGGTGCCAACGTGGAATTTGAGCTTGGACAATTCAGCCAATGCGTCGAGCCAGCCGCTCTTAATCGGCGACACGATGTACATCACCACCCACTCCCACACCATCGCGCTCGACCCGCTCACGGGGCGGCAGAAATGGAAAACGGCGCTTGAGATTCCCTCTGACATTAACGCCTATTTGTGTTGCGGCATTCACACCCGTGGGTTGGCTGCGCTCGATGGCGTGCTCTACCGCACGAGCATTGATGCCCATGTGATGGCGATGAACGCGACGGATGGCAAAGTGCTCTGGCGCTCGAAGGCGGCGGACTACAAAGGCGGCTACAGCTTGACCCACGCGCCGTTGATTGCGGGCGGCGTGCTCATCACGGGCATTAGCGGCGGCGAGTATGGCGCGCGCGGATTTTTAACGGGCTGGGATTTGAAAACCGGCCAAGAAAAATGGAAGCGCTTTACCACCGCGTTGCCAGGTGAAAAAGGCGGCGACACGTGGAACCCTGGCATCGCGATCAACGGCGGGGCGACAACGTGGCTCACCGGCACGTATGACCCTGAGCTCGATTTGGTCTATTGGGGCACAGGCAACGGCTCACCGTGGAACCCGGCTACGCGCGGCGGCGATTCGCTCTACATCAATTCTGTGTTGGCCATTCGCCCCAGCTCGGGCGAAATTGTGTGGCACTTTCAATTTTCGCCGGGCGACCCGTTTGACTACGATGGCACCAATGAGCTCGTACTCGCGGATTTGCCGATGAGCGGGGGCACCGCCAAAGTATTAATGCAAGCCAATCGCAATGGATTTTTCTACGTGATCAACCGCACCAACGGCAAATTTATCTCTGCTCAGCCGTTTGCCAAAAAAATAAATTGGGCCACTGGTATCGATCAAAACACGGGCCGCCCGATTGACACGCCGATGACCGCGGGCCTGCGTAAAACCGAAGTGGGAGCGGATTTTATTGAGGCGTGGCCGAGCGCGTTTGGCGGAAAAAATTGGATGCCGATGAGCTTCGATCCTTCGCGCAATTTGGTATTCATGAACACCGTAAACGTGGGCATGAAAGTGAAGTACGTTAAACAAGAGCGCCCCGGCGGGCCGAATTGGTGGTTGGGCTTAGAGCTCGGCGGCTTCGTCGGCCCCGACGATGGCAACCGTGGCGCGCTGATGGCGTGGGACCCGATTCGCAACCGTAAAGTTTGGGAAGCCACAACAAAATCACCGCATTGGAGCGGCGTACTCTCAACCAAGGGCGGCGTGGTGTTCAGCGGCTCGCAAACCGGCGCGCTCATGGCGTTTGATGCCAGCGACGGCAAAGTGCTTTGGCGGTTCCAAACGGGCTCGGGCATTTCCGGTTTGCCCATCGCCTGGGAGCGCAACGGCGTGCAATATATTACCGTCACCAGTGGCTCGGGCACGGTGTATGCCGCGCTCGGCGGCGATCCAGATGTGACCAACGTGGCCGCTGGCGGCTCGTTGTGGACGTTTGCGCTGAAGCGTTGAAATACGCGGTCGCAATGGTCTTTGCGTGCATTGCCGTCACCGGCTGCGCGCAAACGCCTAGCACGCCTTCGCCCGCGCCGACGGTTGTTGCGCCGGCGGCGAACGATGGCGCGGCGCAGCTCATTGGGCAAGGCCGCAGCCGCTACACGCTTATGTGTGCCCGCTGCCACGGGCTAAATTTAGTCTCCAACGGCCTAGGCAGCGATCTGCGCGCGTTTCCTGCGGATGCAAAAGAGCGTTTCGTCCAAAGTGTCAACAAAGGAATACGCGCGATGCCCGCTTGGGAAAGTAGCTTAAAGCCAGGCGAGCTCGACGCGATGTGGGCGTATATCGGCTCGGTCAACGGCTGGGCTGTCGAACTAAAACAGTAAAAACCTGCGGCGCAAAAACGGCATTTTTAAGGATTTATCTCCTCAAAAAGCGCGCGTTTTCGCGGTATCGGCGAGTAAACTGTAGGCCTGATTAAGGCTTGAACACAACATGCGTCTCGACAAACTGACCAAAATTGCGGTAACTGCTCTGGAAGATATTAAAGCGCGCGACATTCTCGTACTTGATGTGCGGAAACAAACTTCGTTGTACGACACGTTGATTATTGCCACAGCCGAATCGGCGCGGCAAACCAAGGCACTGGCCAACAACGTGCGCGAAGAGGTGAAAGCCAACGGCGGCACGATCGTGGGCACCGAAGGCGAAGAGTCCGGTGATTGGGTGTTGGTGGATTGCGCTGATTTTGTGGTCCACATCATGCAGCCAAACGTGCGCACGTACTACAACCTAGAAGAACTGTGGACGCCGCCCGAGCCTACGCGCGCGACCAACGCTGCGCCCGCGAAAAAAGCCGTTACAAAACTTAAGCCGCCCAAGACCGCTGCGCCTGCTGCCACGCCCGCCCCAAAGGCTGCGAAAAAACTAGCGACGAAAAAACCGTTAGCTAAAAAAGTGGCAGCCACAAAAGCACCCGCGTCGACAAAGCCTGCCGAGAAAGCCGCTGCTGTGAAAACGCCCGCAACAAAGAAAGTAGTGGCGAAAAAAGCGCCGGCAACTAAAGCGCCAGCGGTGAAAGCACCTGCTGCGAAAAAAGCCGCACCTGCCGCAGTGCGCCGTCGCTTGAAAGAGGCGTAAGCTCGCCCCCGTGCAACAAACCACGCCGTGCGTATTACGCTTGTTTGCCTAGGCTACAACCAGCCGCGCTGGGTGGTGGAGGCAGGCGAGGAGTACAGCAAGCGTTTCGGACGGGCGTGGCCGTTTACGTTGGTGGAGCTGAAGCCGGAAAAGCGCACCGAGGGCCGGGCCACCGAAATTTTGCTCGCCGAAGAAGCCCAGAAAATTCGCGCACACATCCCGCGCGGGGCGGCGTTGGTGACCTTAGACGAGCGCGGCCTGAGCCTCACCTCCCGCGCGCTTTCTGAAAAACTCACCGCCACCGCCCAGGAACACGCCGAAACGGTGTTTGTGATTGGCAGCGCCGATGGCCTCGACGCGGCGCTCAAACGCAGCGCCACCTGGCAGTGGTCGCTCTCCGCGCTCACCTTGCCGCATGGTTTGGCGCGCATCGTGGCAACAGAGCAACTTTACCGTGCAATTTCCTTGGCGCAAGGGCATCCATATCACCGGGATTAGCGGTATAGTGTCTCCATATAATGACATCGGGGTAGCGCCGCGGGTGGGATTTATGCAACGTAGCGCTTACAGCACATGGCTCAAAACGAAATTTATCTTGCATCAAAAAGTCCGCGGCGTCTGGAGCTCCTGCAACAAATCGGCATCATGGTGTCCGTGGTGCATTTGCGCGAAGGCACGACCCGTTCGCGCGATGTCGACGAAACGCCGCGTCCAGGCGAGTCCCCTTTCACCTACGTCGAGCGCATGGCGAAAATTAAATGTGAAATCGGCTGGCTTCGTATCGGGCAGCGCCGTTTGCATAACAAGCCGTTGCTCACTGCCGACACCATAGTTGTGCACAACGGCAAAATCATTGGCAAACCGGCCACAGCGATGGATGCGATGGCCACGCTTCGCACGCTTTCTGGGGGCGTGCATGACGTGATTACCGCCGTGGCCGTCACCAACGGCATTCAAACTTTTCACGATATTTCGAACACGCGCGTGCGTTTTCGTGACATCAACGATATGGAAATTTCCAGTTACGTAGCCTCCGGCGAGCCGATGGACAAAGCGGGCTCCTACGGCATACAGGGCAAAGCGGCCATGTGGGTGGAGCGCATTGAGGGCAGCTATTCCGGGGTGGTGGGATTGCCGCTATTTGAAACGGCTGAGCTGTTGCGTCGTGTGGGCATTGATCTGACGTAATATTCGGTATCACCTGCAGCGCAATGCCTGCACTAGGACGCACGACTTGTCAGAAGAAATCCTCATCAACGTCACCCCCCGCGAAACGCGGGTGGCGGTGCTCGATCATGCTGTAGTGCAGGAGCTGCACATAGAGCGGGCGCGGGCGCGTGGCCTGGTAAGCAATATTTATTTGGGGAAAGTTGGGCGCGTGTTGCCGGGCATGCAATCGGCTTTTATTGAAATTGGGCTCGATCGCGCCGGTTTTTTGCACGTCGCCGATGTGTGGGACAACAACCTGCCGCACCCAAGTAACGGCGGCAAAAAAAGCGGCCTGCCTTCCTCACAAACCGACCACAAACCGATTGAAAAAATACTGCACGAGGGCCAACCCATCCTTGTGCAAGTGATTAAAGACCCCATTGGCAGCAAAGGCGCGCGGCTGACGATGCAAATTAGTCTCGCTGGGCGCTTTTTGGTGTTTCTGCCGCAAGATTCGCATATCGGCATTTCGCAACGCATTGAAGATGAAGCCGAGCGCGCCGAGCTGCGCGAGCGCTTGCAGCATTTACTGCCGCCAGACATAAAAGGCGGCTTCATCATCCGCACGATGGCGGAGATCGCCAGCGAAGAAGAGTTGAAGCATGACGTTGAATACTTAACGAAGCTTTGGAAAGATGTGTGCGAGCGGGCGCGCACGATGCCCGCTACGAGCTGCGTCCATCAAGATTTAACTTTGGCCCAACGGATCATGCGCGATTATGTTTCGGAGAGCACCTCGCGCATTCTCGTCGATTCGCAAGCCACGTTCCAACACATGCGCGAGTTTGCCCAGGAATATTCGGTGGCGATGGTCGATCGCATCCACGCCTACGCCGGCGAGCGCCCGCTTTTTGATTTGTATAACGTAGAGGAAGAAATCCAAAAAGCGCTGCAGCGGCGCGTGGATTTAAAGTCCGGTGGGTATCTCATCATCGACCAAACCGAAGCGCTGACTACGGTAGATGTGAACACTGGCGGATTCGTAGGGCTGCGCAATTTCGACGATACTATTTTCAAAACCAACTTGGAAGCCGCGCAAGCCATCGCGCGGCAACTGTGTCTACGCAATTTAGGCGGCATGATCATTCTCGATTTCATCGACATGGATTACGTGCCCCACCGCGATGCCGTGCTCTCGGAATTGAAGCGCGCACTTGACCGTGACCGCACGCGGGTAACGGTAAACGGCTTCACGCAATTGGGTTTGGTAGAGATGACGCGCAAACGCACGCGCGAATCGCTCGCGCATGTGATCTGCGAACCTTGCCCCACCTGCGCTGGGCGTGGCGAGCTCAAAACCGCGCAAACTGTGTGTTACGAAATCATGCGCGAACTCATCCGCGAAGCCCGACAATTCAACCCCATCGAGTTTCGCATCATGGCATCCCAACAGGTGATTGATTGCTTTTTAGATGAGGAGGCGCCCACGCTCATCGAACTCGAAAAATCATTGGGCAAACGCATTTCCATGCAGGTGGAGACGGCCTACAACCAAGAGCAATACGATATCGTGTTGGTGTGAAGGTAAGCGGTAAGACCGCTCTAAACCTGCGGCGCAAAGCCAGCCATTTTTGAATATTATCTCCCCGGAAAATCACGATTTTTTTCGCTTGCGCAAAACTACGCGCTGCTATTCAACTTCTTAGCCAGCGCGGCCACCTTCAGCGGATCATCCGTGCGCATCATGCGGCTGGCAATGTGCGTGCACGCTTGGGCATCGGTTTGGAGCAGGCGCTGTTTTACGCGCAGAATGTTTGCCGGGTGCATCGAAAATTCTCGTAGCCCCAAGCCTACTAACA
>JANMDS010000077.1:0-4188 GCA_031376405.1 Betaproteobacteria bacterium | reverse complement strand
CTGAATGGCTGATTTGAATATAACTGCAGTAACCAAAAACATTAGAAGCGACGAAAGCGAGAAGTCCATCCCCAAAGCAGCCAGAATGGTAGAAATGATCGCGACTACGGGACTGGTCGCGCTGCTTTTTTGCAATACCTCGTTGAGTACTGGCAAGAGGGAGAGCATGCCTATCCCTTCGATTATCCCTGCGATTACCAGCAGGCACGCGACCCAAACGGTACTGGCGGGATTTTGGGAAAGAAAATGACCGAGTAATCGAAACATGCTATTTGGGAACTGACGCTGGCACAATTTTCTCCCTCACCCAAGTTCGCAACGCAGCATGAGCCGGCATCTCAGGATCCAGGCTGGCCTGCTCGGAGCGGGCGAAATTGGCCAACTCGTCGAATCGCTCAATCGACAAGTTCATTAAAAAATCCACCCCCCTTTTAAACTGATCGTATCCGGGTTGCTCCAAAAGCCATGGCCCGCTTGCAAAAAAACTGCGCCCGGGGTTGCCAGAATAATTCGTGAACAGGACTTTTTTCCCCCAACAAAATGCCTCGCGTGCCGCGCTGGAATCATGGGTCAGGACTAATTTGCTGGCGTCAATCACGGTATAGGTGGAGAAATATTCTGCGTTGTAGCTCTGAACCGTAATTCCACTGCCAAATACGCCGAAAAAGTAGTCAATTTCCTTCTTGTTTGTGGATCTCGCTGCAACCGCTAACCGTAATCCAGTTTCGGCGACGTATTGCTTCGAATACTGGTGGAGCACATCCAACGAATGCCTGATTTCTGGAAACAGACCTCGTTCCATTATTCCCTCGACATACTGTGACACCAAACAGATGTCATAGATCGGGGGTTTAACTGGAGGCCGGGTCGCAATGTAGTACCCAGCGCGTAATGAGCCGACGGCGTGAAATTGGTCAATCCGGGCACCGAAACGCTCCAATACCTTTTGGTCGCGCCGACCCCATCCAAAGTAATGCGGAATCGAGTAAATCGCAGCCGGGTGCGGAGGCGCTTTCGGCATCTCTTCCGTTAAATTGATCTCGTCGCGCGGCCCTTGGGCGACTGCAGCAAATTCAATATTCCTTGCTCTGCGGGATATCCATTGAAAGTCAAAGGAATTGTCGATCATGCAAAGTACAACTTTAGGGCGGTATGATTCAATCACACTAAGTGTATAAATCCGAATTAGATTGCCAACGGCTAGAATCATTCGATCCTTCAACCTCAATTTAGGCAAGTCGGCCCAAGCCAGAGGCAGGTTGTGCCAACAGCGCCGCACGATGTTCCAGGATAAGTAGAGGGTGTTTTCGTGGAGATTTCCTCTGGGCGGGGAGATAGAATAGTGGCGTATATCCTGCAGAACATATTGGGTGAGCAGAAACGCGTTTGTTTTGAAGTAGATCAAAACATCGAATTGCTCACTATTGGCAAATACCAGCTTCGGAAATTTCACGGCGAATAAGTGACAATGATGGGTGAACGCATGCGTCGGGGCTCAGAGCTTGAACCTGGTATGGTGGCCCCATCGTCAGACCAATCTCCATTTGGGTTTAAGTTATGTGCTTTTCTCACATTATTGAGAGTTGCGTAATTCATGACAAAAACATGCCTCTGGCGAGGCTGTCATGTTTTTGCGAATGGACAACAAGTTGAACCGCTCTGCCCCGGGGTTTGATTTGCACTGATTCTCCTGCTTCATCGCACTCTAACCGCAGGTTGCGCCGGCGCTGCAAAATCATATCCTTTGTAATGTTCCATTGCGGCCCGCCAAGGTGCTAGGTGAAACGTAGAAAATTGCCCAGGATGGCGAGGCCGGCGACGCCACTTTTCTCCGGATGGAACTGACAACCGTAAAGGTTGCCGTGCTCCAGTGCTGCATGCAAGGTATACCCGCCGTATTCACAAGTCGCCGCCACGCAGCGGGGTTGTTCCATTTCGATCGAGTACGAATGAACGAAATACACGTCGGTGCCATTCTTTACGCCGGAAAACAGGCGAGTTTCGGCCGGGTCGCAGATCATCAATTCGTTCCAGCCGATGTGCGGTATGCGCAACTTGCTCCCATCGATCGCACGGGGGGCGATCTGGCGTACCGCGCCACGGACGAGGCCCAGCCCCTGGTGATGGCCGAATTCCTCGCTTGAATCGGCGAACAGTTGCATGCCGACGCAAATGCCCAGCAGGGGGCGCCCCGACGCGGCATAGGATTGGATCGGTCCTATCAGTCCGCGTCGGGCCAGTTCATCGGCGCATGCGCCGAATGCACCCACGCCGGGAAGGATTATCCGCTCGGCGGACATAATTGCGTCCGCTGTCAGCGCCAGCTCCGGCTGGCCACCGGCCCGCGCTATCGCTCGCGACAGGCTGAAGAGATTGCCAACGCCATAATCAACAATCGCAACTGTGGGCGTCAAACCGGTTCTCCCATCTGACGCACGGCAATGCCGCTTGCCCGTGCATGCCGCTTGAGGTCCGGCAATTGCACATCGCCATAGTGAAACGCGGCAGCGATGGCAACAGCATCGGCACTGCCATGTTGTACCACGTCATTGAAATGCGCCGGACCGCCAAAACCACCGCTTGCAATGACGGGAATATTGACTTTAGAGGAAATGGCAAAGACCAAGTCTGTGTCAAATCCACTCCTGGTACCTTCACGATCAACTGAAGTCAAAAGTATTTCCCCCGCCCCCAGTTGCTCCGCTTTCACCGCCCATTCGATGACGTCCAACCCGGTGCGCTCCCTGCCATTGTCCGTATAGGCTTCCCAATTTCCGCCAGGACGTCTTTTCGCCTCGATCGACAGCACCACAGCTTGTGCACCAAAGCGCCGCGACAACTGCCCAAGTAATTCCGGATTGGCGACCGCGGCAGTGTTGACCGCCACCTTGTCGGCACCCGCGCGCAGCAGCACTTCCGCGTCAGCGACGCTTCGAATGCCGCCACCCACCGTCAGCGGAATAAAAATGTCAGCGGCCGTATTGCGAACCGTTTCAATCAAATTGTTGCGCCCGTAGAGACTGGCGACAATGTCCATATAAATAATTTCATCGGCGCCTGCCAGGTAGTACTTTTCAGCGTACTGGCGCGGATCTCCGATCACGCGCAGACCTTCGAGATGAATGCCTTTGATCAGGTGCGGATGCTTCACGTCCAGCCTTGGGATGATCCGGATTTTTTTCATTTTCTTGCCAGGAGCAGTGCTTCTGCGGCATCGAAATCGGCTTGAAAGTCAATGTCGACGGATTCCCACTCGGACATTTCAATTCCCACAGAGCCGGCGCCGATAATCTGGCCGGACGCAAGAAACTGCCTGGTATCCAGCACGTAGACCGCGCCATTTTCCTGAAATGCTCCGAACGGCTCCTTGAGATTGTTGTTCGGCAAATCCGACATCGAGGCGCGACCAAGCACTCCCGAATTCTCGCCTATTGCCAGCAGCTTGCGCCCTCCGTGCCGAAGCGGGTATGCTGTAACGCTGGAATGCGCCACTCGATCAATGCACATAGCAATGCATCCGTCAATCGTGGCCGCGACGCGCAAGGGAGAGGTCGGCTGCAGCAGAGCGACGTAATCAAATTGCCCCAATTCGGCTAGGGCGTGGCGAATCACGTCCTCTGAACTTGCATCATCTCCTGCGAGATCGTCCGGGCGCAAAAATGGCGCCTCGGCTCCGTACTCGACGGCGACAGCAGCGATCAGAGGGCACTCCGTAGACACCACAATCCGGTCCACCAAGCGTGAGCGCCTGGCGGCCTCGATTGTATGGGCAATCAGCGGAATCCCGGCAATCACTTTCAGGTTTTTCCCCGGTAGTCGCTTTGACCCGGCGCGGGCGGGTATGAGCGACAACACCGATTTTTCCTTATACATCCTGCCATTCCGATCAGGCGTGTGATTTGATAATAAAGTAGTGTCAAATTATAGTGAGTCTAGGTCAATGGACGTCACAGTTTGGCAGAGATAGGAATGTAAAAAGATAAGAATGTAAAATATACTACCTTGCCTTGCCTTGCGGCCGATGCGTATTTGACATCAGCAAAACAGGATCGGCGCTCGACGCTTTTTGGCATGCAGTACCCCCTTTGGATTGCCTGAGCCATGAATGAATTTGCCATCGCCGGCCGCATGATCGGCCCAGAGCACCCTCCCTTTGTGATTGCCGAAGTGGGCATCAATCACGAGGGA
>JANMDS010000067.1:0-14144 GCA_031376405.1 Betaproteobacteria bacterium | reverse complement strand
TCCTTGCGGGAAAGGGTTGATGGGAGGGAGTTCATCCCGCGCCCCGCCAGAGAAAAAAATTAGCAATGTACCCACCCAAAAACCCCCTAAAACTCATCGATAGCACGCAGCACGGCGCAGGCACGGAGCTTTTTATCGTTGAAGGTGACTCCGCTGCGGGCGCTGTAGCGAGTGTGCGCGATGGACAAACACAAGCGGTGTTGCCCATGCGAGGCAAGCCACTCAATGCAGTAAAAGCCGGGCACGATAAAACCCGCGCGTTTCCGCTGTACGTGGCGCTGCTCAATGCGTTGGGCTGTGGCTATGGCGAGGCGTGTGACGCGAGCAAAGCGCGCTATGAACGTATCGTGTTGCTGATGGATCCCGACGCCGACGGCATTCACTGCGGCGCGCTCATGCTGATGTTTTGCTATCGAGGCTTGCTGCCGTTGCTAGAAAGCGGGCGCGTGCTGCTGGCGCTCGCGCCGATGGCGTCCGTCTCGTCGGCCTCGGTGGATCAACCACTGTTACCGCACACCGATGCCGAGTTTCGCAGCCTGCTCAAGCAATTTAGTGAACGCGGGATAACAGACGTACAGACCACGCGCTACCGAGGCTTGGCCGGTATCGATTTGCCCACACTCGCGCACACCTGTTTACACCCGAGCACGCGGCGCACGCGCGTGCTCACGCCTGCGGATGCGCAGGAGGCCATTGCCGTGTTTGGTGGTGGCAGCGCATAGAAAAAACAGCCTATTTTGAGGAGACAATCCCGAAAAATGGCTTGTTTTGCGCCGCAGGTTTTCCCAACAATTTCATTTCTTCTTCGCTCTTGGATGCGCCGCATCATAAACCTTCGCCAAATGCTGGAAATCCAAATGCGTGTACACCTGTGTGGACGCGATGGATGCATGCCCCATCATTTCTTGCACGGCACGTAAATCGCCGCTGCTTTGCAACACGTGCGAAGCGAAGCTGTGGCGCAGGCGATGCGGGTGTACGCTTTCTTGCATACCTTGCGTGATGGATAAATTTTTCATGCGCTGTTGCACGCCGCGCACGCCCACACGTTCGCCGGAGCGCGTGAGAAATACCGCTTGCGGGTCCGCACTTGGGCGCTCGGCCGCGATGCGCGCCCGCTCGATTAACCACGCCTGTATCGCGGCTACGGCCTTTGCGCCGACGGGCACGATCCGCTCCTTGTTGCCTTTACCGATTACGCGGGCTTCGGCAGTTTTTAAATCAAGCCGGTTGAGATCGAGCCCGGTGCATTCAGAAATGCGCAGGCCCGAGGAATAGAGGAGCTCCACAATCGCCCGATCACGCAGGTTGCCTTGCGTGTCGCCTTCAATTTGCACGAATTTTGCGGCCTCTTCGGGCGTGAGCGCAGAAGGCAAGCGCTTAGGGGATTTTGGCGCGCGCAGCCCCGCGCACGGGTCGCTTGTAAACCGCTCCGGTTCGGTTTCGCGCAAATAGGCAAACCACGCCCGCCACGCCGAGAGCATGCGGGCTAGGCTGCGTCCGCTCAATGATTTGCTGTGCAGCTTAGCAACCGTGCGGCGAATAGCGTGCGACGTGGCCGACTCGAGCCGCGTGGTTGCCCCAAGCGTATCGAGCAAACACTGTGCATCGCGCACGTAGGCCGCGCGGGTGCGTGGGCTGCCGCGTGCGAGCAGCTGTTGCGCGAAGGCGGCAACGTAGGGCTGATCGGGGTGGGGCTTGATTTCTTCGCTCGCGGCCATAATTGCATTGTAGAGATCCCAAAGGAATGTGCATATGCAACTCGAACTTCGTAAAGCCAACCACCGCGGGCGCGGCGATCACGGCTGGCTCAAAAGCTGGCACACCTTTTCCTTCGCCAATTATCACGATCCGGCGCAAATGGGTTTTTCCGATTTGCTGGTGATTAACGATGATCGTGTGGCTGCTGGCATGGGCTTTGGCACCCACGGCCATCGGGATATGGAAATTTTCAGCTACGTGTTAGAGGGCGAACTCGCACACAAAGACTCCATGGGCACGGGCGCAGTGATTAAGCCGGGCGATGTGCAGATGATGAGTGCGGGCAGCGGCATTCAGCATAGCGAATTTAATCCGAGCAAACAAAACGGCGTGCATTTTTTGCAGATTTGGATCGTGCCCGACCGTGGCGGCGTAACGCCGCGCTACCAACAAAAACACTTTACCCAAGCGCAAAAAGCAGGCACGCTCATACCGATTATTTCCGATGAAGATAACGTTGATGCAATCAGCGTTTACCAATCCGCAAAGGTGTTTGCAGGCTGCTTTGATGGCGCGGAAAGTGCGCGCTACAACCTCGCTGCGAATCGGTACGCGTATGTACACGTCGCGCGCGGAAACGTGTCACTAAATGGTATTGCGCTGGAGGCGGGCGATGGCGTGCGCGTGCGGGAGGCGGGGGAGTTAGCGTTTAGCGAAGGCAGCGCTGCGGAAGTGTTGTTGTTCGACTTACGGCCCGTGGAGTCGCCACGGTAAACGCTATTTTTTGTCGTCATCCTTTTTGGTGGGCTTGCGAGCCACCCACCAGACGATAAACGCAAACAACCCCAGCGCAACGCCTGCTTCTAAATACAAAACCCACATAACTGCTTCCTTTTATTTGCGAAAGCTCGCGCTGCAAAAGCATGATTTTACGGGAGATAAAGTTCAAATTGGGCGTATTTTGCGCCGCAGGTTTTGGTAGGTTTTGTTAAAAAATCGTAGCCGCGATGGAGCGCGCGAACACCGACTGCATCTCGTCGAGCGCCTCGCGCGGGAATCGAGGCCGTTCAGTTGTTTGCGCGAGCGCGTTGCGAGAAAAGCACGAAAACCTCAATTCCATGCCGCACGACTCCTCGTGACGCGGCGTGATTCAGAGGCATTCCATTGAGGCTATGCGCGCTACAGTAGTGTGATTTTACGGGAGATAAAGTTCAAATTGGGCGTATTTTGCGCCGCAGGTATTGGTAGAAAAATCCGTAGGGTGTGCACCGCTTTTCGTGCGCACCGGCGCGATAGCGCAGTTTGAATACTCGCCAACGAATGGTGCGCACAAGAGCGGTGCACACCCTACGCGCGCTGGCCGAGGTCGTCTCTTGAAACCGTAATCCGAAGACTAAACGAGGACCCAACTCACCCCGCCCCCGCCCGCAACAACCGCCCAGGCAATGCCCCCGTAGCCACCCCATTCTCGAAAATCGGAACGCCCGATTTAATCGTCGCTAAATAGCCTGTTGCCGTTTGCACAATCCGTCGCCCGCCCGCAGGCAAATCGGCTACGAAATGCGGGGCGTGTAGTTGCAGGGCATCGTAATCAATCAAGTTGAAATCTGCAATCAAACCGGGCTTGACTGCGCCGCGGTCTTTTAAACCGTACACCGCAGCGGTGGCGCTGGTTTGCCGTTTTACGATCAACTCTAGCGGCAGTTTGTCGCCGCGTGTGCGGTCGCGCGTCCAGTGGGTGAGCATGAAGGTGGGCAGCGATGCATCACAAATATAGCCGCAGTGCGCGCCGCCGTCGCCTAGCGAGAGCATGGTGCGCGGGTGTTGCAGGAGCGTGTGCGTGTGCGAGAGGTTTTCGTAGGCGTAGTTGAATACGGGGAAGTAGATGATCGCTTTGCCGTCGTCTTCGAGCATCCAGTTATAGGCGATTTCGTTTGCGGTCTTGCCCGTGCGCTGGGCGAGCGCGGCGGCGCTGCCGCTGGGGTCGGGCTCGTAGTCGGGCTTTTCGCCCAGCCTAAACATTTTGTGAAATGCGGTGGCTTTCATGCGCGTGTAATCGTCTAACCCGTGCGGGGCTTCGGAGAGCAATTGTGCTTTGAACGCTGGGTCGCGCAGCGCGGCTGTGCGCGCCTCGTGGCTTAAGCCGCGCAGCTTTTGATACGAAGGGTGGGCAATAAAAGGGTGAAACGTGCCGCCCCATGAAAAGAGCAAGCCCACGGGCCGACCGCAGAACGCGCCGTAGAGCGGTATGTTCTCCCGCCCCGCATCTTCGAGCTCGGTGAGCAGCGTGCGCCAAAGCTCGGGGTGGGTATCAATTTGCTGCACGTTGAAGGCTACGGGCTGGCCAGTTTCTTTGGCGAGCGCGCGCATCCATTTGGCTTCTTCATCCATGCCGATGTGGTTGCTCGTCATCTGGAAAACGCCGCGCCGGGCCGCGCCGAGCGCTCGCCCAATGCCTTGCACTTCGGCTACACGCGCGAAGGTGCCCGGCACATGTTTGCCATCTGCGCCTTTGTGAATCAGCGTGCGGGAAGTAGAGAAACCGAACGCACCTGCACGCAGCGCAGCCTCCACGATGCCGCGCATTTCATCCACTTCCGCATCGGTTGCATCAATGTGATCGATGCCCCGCTCACCCATCACGTAGGCGCGCAACGCACCATGCGGCACTTGCGCGCCGATGTCGAGCGCGCGCGGCATTTTGGCCAACGCATCCATGTATTCGGGGAAGGTTTCCCACTCCCAATGCATGCCCTCGGTGAGCGCAGCGTTCGGTATATCTTCCACGCCTTCCATGAGCTGAATAAGCCACTCGCGCATGTGCGGCTTGACCGGCGCAAAGCCCACGCCGCAGTTGCCCATGATGGCGGTGGTCACGCCGTGCCATGACGAAGGCGAGAGATACGGGTCCCACGTCGCTTGGCCGTCGTAATGGGTATGTACGTCCACCCAGCCGGGGGTGAGCAGCGCGCCGTTCGCGTTAATCTCGCGCTTGCCCGCAGCGCATTGCCCGCCCACTTGCACGATCTTGCCGCGTTCAACGGCGACAACGCCGTTGAACGCGGGCGCGCCTGTGCCATCAACAATCTTGGCGTTTCGAATCACTAAATCATGCATGATCGTTACTCCAATTTGATGCCGGTGCGCTTAATCACCGCGCCCCAACGGTCGTAGTCGTTCTTCACAATTTTTGTGAACTCTTCGCTCGTGGTGCCCGTGGGTTCGTTGCCCTGGCTTTTAATGAGGTTGGTAATCTCTTCGCTCTTCACAATTTTCGTCACGAGCGCGGCAATTTTTTGGGCCACCTCGGGGTGCATGCCGCCAGGGCCAAAAAAGCCTTGCCAGCCCACGATATCAATTCCGGCCACGCCACTCTCCGCAATCGTAGGCAAATCGGGCAATACCGGCACGCGTTTGTCCGTAGCAGTGGCAATGCCCTTTGCCGTTCCTGCTTTTATCGACGTCACCGCCGTGGCGGTGCCATCAAAGTAAAGCTGCACTTCGTTTGCAATCAGCGCTTTCTGCGCCTCGGCTACGCCTTTGTACGGCACATGCACCATGTCCACGCCCGAAGCAATGCGCAACATTTCCGCGTTGATGTGCGCAGTGGAGCCCGCGCTATACGAAGCAATATTGAGCTTACCCGGGTTGGTTTTCGCGTAGCCCATCATGGTTTTGAAATCATCGAAAGGTGCAGATTTGTTCGCAATTAAAACGGTTGCCGAGCGAGCCACTTGCGAGAGCGGCGTGAAATCTTTAAACGGATCATAGGGTAGCTTTGCGAAGAGGTGAGGGTTTTGGGTGTGGGTGAGCACGATGGTGTAGAGCAGCGTGTGGCCATCGGGCGCGGCGCGGGCCACTTCTTGTGCGCCAATTAAAGTGGACGCGCCGGGCTTGTTATCCACCACCACCGGCACACCAATCTCATCGCTCATTTTCTTGCCAATGAGCCGAGCCATCATGTCCGTGCCCGCGCCGCCCGCAGGGAACGGGAGCACGATGCGCACGGTTTTGCCAGGCGTGGGCCAAGTTTGGGCGTGAATAGGTGAAGCGCTAAGTAGGGTGATTCCAATGACAAAAGCGACAAGCGAACGCATGACCAACTCCTTCAATTCATTGAATTGAGTTTTATCATGGGTTGGTGGCTATTTCGCTCTACGTGTGTCGTTTTGAACTTCGCGTGAGGATGAAGAATGGCTTGACGTAGTCTCCCGCCTTTCCACGTCCTCCGAGCGCGATATCCCGAGGGGGGGACGCGATTTTTAGACAAAAACCTGCGGCGCAAAAACAGCATTTTTTGGGAGATATCTCCCAGAAAATGCTGTTTTTACGCCGCAGGTTTTGAAGCAACTAAACCGAAATCGCTTTACGCATTGCCGCGATTTTTTCCGCATACTGCCCGCCGCCAAATATCGCGGAGCCTGCTACAAACATGTCCGCACCAGCTTTTGCGATGTCGGCAATGTTGTCTGCCTTCACCCCACCATCCACTTCGAGGCGAATCGGCCTACCGGTTCTGGCTACCATCGCGTCGATGCGCTTTCGCACTTCGGCTATTTTGGCGAGCGTTTCGGGGATGAACGATTGCCCGCCGAAGCCGGGGTTTACGCTCATGAGCAAGACCAAATCTAGTTTTTCGAGCGTGTAGTCCAAGCAATCCAAACTCGTCGCAGGGTTCAACACCAAACCTGGTTTCGCACCACACTCGCGGATAAGGGCGATGGAGCGGTCTACGTGTTTGCTCGCTTCGGGGTGGAAGCTTATGTAGTTTGCGCCCGCCTTGGCGAATTGCGGGATGATGGCGTCCACCGGCTCGACCATGAGATGCACGTCAATCGGCGTGTTGCCAACGTGGGGCTTAATTGCCGCGCACACCATCGGCCCGATGGTGAGGTTGGGCACGTAGTGGTTGTCCATCACGTCAAAGTGGATCACGTCCGCTCCGGCGGCGATGACATCGCGCACTTCTTCGCCCAGCCGCGCGAAATCGGCGGAAAGGATGGACGGGGCAATCCAAAAATTTTGTTTCATCATGGAATAATTACACCATGTCTAAAAAGTACGAAGTCACCGTGACCCCGCAAGCCCACTTTTTGCCCAATCATTCCGATCCGGCGAAAAAGCAATTTGTGTTTGGCTACACCATCCGCATCCAAAACACCGGCAACATCACCGCACGGCTTTTAAGCCGCCATTGGATCATTACCGACGGTGATGGCGATGTGCACGAAGTAAAAGGTGATGGCGTGGTCGGTGAGAACCCGGAGTTGAAACCGGGCGAATCGTATGAATACCAAAGCGGCTCTCAGCTTGCCACCGAAGTGGGCACGATGCAAGGCACCTATTACATGATGGCTGAAGATGGCGTGCCATTTGAAGCGCCGATACCGCGATTTACCCTTTCAACGCCGCGTACGCTTCACTAGTACGCCACACTACAACGCAACGTAACCAGGTAGCAATTCCGCTTGCTGTTTGATGTGCGTGATGATCTGCATAACCGTTGAATCGCGCTGCAACTCCCGCCTTGCGGCCAGGTAATAAAGCTCTTTGCTGAGCGGCACAAAATCGAGCTTAAATTGGTTGGCTGCAGCACGCAATCCCAAACCTGCATCAGCGGCGCCAGCGCCGATCATTGCGGCCACCGCTTGGTGGGTAAATTCTTCTTGCTCATAGCCTGCGATACCCTCGCCTGAGAGCCCAATAGAGTTAAGCATTTGATCGAGCAAGATGCGCGTGCCGGAGCCGCGTTGCCGGTTCACAAAACGAATATTGGGCTTGGCCAAATCGGTCAGCGTATGGATCTTGCGTGGATTGCCTTTGGCCACCATGATGCCTTGCTCGCGCTCCATGAGCGGAAAACACCAATACTGCGTGTTTTCAAGCACGCTTTGTATGGGCCCCTCGGCATTGTCCGCCCGCTGTGCGGGCATATGAAACCCCGCCACATCAGCTTCGCCCCGCAACAGCGCGCGCACACAATCGGCGCTACCCTGATAGCGCACTTCCACACCGGGGATCAGCCGTTCCGCTACGCAGCGGGCAATCGCGAAATCGTGGCTGGCCATAAGGCGCAAAGGCGCGGGCGCACCGCCGAGGGCACTGAGCACGCTCGCGCTAATCTTCTCAGCCAGCTCCGTATCGGGCCCACGCAGTTGCGGTGCGTGGGCATCGAGCGCGGCCAAGAGCGAGCGGCCCGTAGCCGTAAGCTGCGTGCCTTGCCCAGGAGATTTATCCACCACGCTTGCCCCTAGCACTTGCGCGTAAAGCTCCAGCCGACCCCAAAGGGTGCGGTAGGTCGTGCCCACCGCTTCGCACGCCGCGAGGATGCTGCGCGCATCGGCCACCGCGCGCAAGATGTGCCGCATTTCGCCTAAATCTAGCGTGTGTTTGCCTACGTGCAAGTCCGCGCGTAGGGCGAGCGTTACATGAATTGATGCTTTTTTGCTCATAGCCGCTCAGTATATTCGGCAAAAATACTGGCTCAATACAACTATGCAAACCATTACATATGAACGAATCCGATGATATTCATGCTAGAACAGTTTCTTACGCAATTTCGCGCTATTACCCATGCTTGTGTGCGCGCTCGATGCCAATACCTGCGGCGCAAAAGTAGCCATTTTTAGAGATTATCTCCTTGATTTTTAACGCTTTGCGCGATGCGCTTGGCCTCATTGCCGCCGCCGATGGGGCGCTCTTCCAAATTATTTGGCTTTCGCTGAAAGTCAGCGCGAGCGCTACGTTGTTAGCCGCCCTCATCGGGATGCCGCTGGGCGCGTGGGTCGCGCTCACCACTTCGCGATTGCGCACGATCTTGATCGTGTTCCTCAACGCATGCATGGGCTTGCCGCCCGTGGTGATTGGCTTGTTGATTTACTTATTGCTTTCGCGCAGCGGGCCGTTAGGCGCGTTGGGCTGGTTGTTCACCCCCAAAGCGATGATCGTGGCCCAAACCGTATTGATTACCCCCATCATCGCAGCGCTCACGCGGCAAGTGATTGAAGATGCCCACGCGGAATACAAAGATTGGTTCGCATCACTTGGATTGTCCGTCTGGGCCACCGTGCGTACGCTGTTGGTAGACGCACGCTTTTCGTTGGTGACCGCGCTGCTCGCAGGCTTTGGCCGCGCGGTAGCGGAAGTGGGCGCAGTGATGATTGTGGGCGGCAATATCAATGGCTTCACCCGCGTGATGACAACCGCAATCTCGCTCGAAACATCGAAAGGCGATTTAGCCCTTGCGCTCGCCTTGGGCTTCATTTTGGTCTCGATGGTGTTCGCGCTCAACGCTGTGGCCCACGCCATCAAACGCTATGCGGCGAGGCGCTATGGCTGACGATATGGCTACTTTACTCACGCTACAAAACGCCAGCGTCACCATTCAGGGCAAAGCCTTGGTGGAGGCTATTTCGCTTAGGGTAGGCAGCGGGGAATTTGTGTGCATGCTCGGCGCAAACGGGGCGGGAAAATCGACCTTGCTGCGCTTGGCCCACGGGCTCATCGCGCCCACGCATGGTGCGTGCGCGCGCGTGCCCATTGCCGAGCAGGCCATGCTATTTCAGCGCCCCGCATTGCTCAAGCGCAGCGCAGAGGAGAACGTGCGCTTCTCTCTCGCAGCGCGCGACGTGCCGTATGCAGAGCAAGTAGCGCGCACCGACGAAGCCTTAGCCGCCTGCGGCCTGAGCGCACTGGCCACCCGCTACGCCCGCTCGCTCTCGGGGGGCGAGCAGCAGCGGCTCGCGCTCGCCTGCGCCTGGGCCTTGCGCCCGCGCGTGTTGTTTGCTGATGAACCCACGGCGAGCTTAGATTTAAATGCCGTCCACGCAGTAGAGGCGGTGTTGCGTGCTCTGCACGCCCAGGGCACCACGATTGTGATGACCACGCATAGCTTGGCCCAAGCCAAACGCCTCGCGCAACGGATTGTTTTTTTGCATCAAGGCCGCGTGACCGACGACGCGAGCGCGGCCCTATTTTTCGCTGGCGAGAGAAGCCCCAGTGCCAGCCATTTTTTTGAAGGAGAACGACTATGAAACGCTTAGCCACATTAGCCCTTGCCGCCGCCTTATCGTTGAGCGCATTTGCGCAAGACAAGTTCATCACACTAGCCTCCACCACGTCTACCGATCAATCGGGTTTGTTCGGCCATTTGCTGCCGCAATTTCAAAAAGCCTCGGGCATTGCCGTGCGCGTGATCGCGTTGGGCACTGGGCAAGCGCTCGATGCCGCGCGCCGGGGTGATGCCGACGTGGTGTTCGTTCACGATAAAGCGGCAGAAGAAAAATTTGTAGCTGAAGGTTTTGGCCTAGAACGGCAAGAGGTAATGTTCAACGATTTCGTGGTAATTGGCCCCAGCGACGATGCGGCAAAAGCTATAGGCAACGATATCAACGCCGCGCTGAGGGCAATTTACGCGAGCAAAGCGCCGTTCGTTTCCCGTGGCGACAAAAGCGGCACGCACGCCGCCGAGCTGCGCTACTGGAAAGCCGCAGGCGTAGACCCAGCTAGCGAGAAGCAAAGTTGGTATCGGGAAGTGGGCCAAGGCATGGGGCCCGCGCTCAATACGGCTGCGGCGATGAACGCCTATATCTTGGCCGACCGCGGCACGTGGCTCGCTTTTAAAAATCGGCAAAACTTGGCCATCGCCGTGGAAGGCGATAAGCAGCTTTTCAATCAATATGGCGTGATACTCCTGAATCCGGCCAAGCACGCGCACGTCAAAAAAACGGAGGGCCAAGCGTTTATCGATTGGATTGTTTCGCCAGCGGGCCAAGCTGCTATTGCGAGCTTTAAAGTCAACGGCCAAGCGCTGTTTTTTCCGAACGCAACGAAACGTTAGCGCGCAGACTCTCGCTTCAAAACCTGCGGCGCAAAAACGCTGCGTTTTCGCGGTAATCTCCCAGAAGATAGTCGCTAAAAAGCAGTTTTTTTGCGCCGCAGGTTTTTGTAACTGAGAAGCGTTCTTATTCAAGAAATGAGTTGCGCTAAAAAAGTTGGCACACGCTGTTGCAATCTGAAACAGACCTCCGCCGCTAGGGCGTAAGTCGCGGCAGTTTTACCCTCGCAAGACAGGCATGTATGTTGCTAGTGAATGAATACCATTGACACGATTGTTTGTGCAGTTCACAATCGAAATCACAGAAGCTTTTTTAAATTTAAAGCAAGCGGAGACACACATGCAAAAGTCGCTTCACCTTGACCCCAATAAATGCACCGGCTGCCTACAGTGCGAAATGGCCTGTAGTTTTGAGAACTACGGCGTTTTCAATACTGCGAAATCGCGAATTAAAGTGTTCAGCTTCGAACACGAAGGCCGCAAAGTGCCTTACACCTGTACGCAATGTGCTGAGGCGTGGTGCTTACACGCGTGTCCGGTAGAGGCCATCAAGATCGACGCAAAAACGGGCGCTAAAGTGGTGCTCGAAAACGTATGCGTAGGTTGTAAAGTATGTACCGTAGCCTGCCCGTTTGGCACGGTGAACTACGTGCAAGATACGGGCAAAGTTCAGAAGTGCGATTTATGCGGCGGTGATCCGGCTTGCGTTGAAGCCTGCCCTACTGGAGCTATCACCTACGTAGATGCCGACTGGACAGGTTTAGACAAGATGCGCGCATGGGCTGGTAAAACCGACTCGACCGCGACGGCTTGATTTATTGAACTCAAACAATTAGTCAATCAAATAGCCAATTAAGGAATATCAGTTATGTCTTGGGCAAAAAAACTCTTACGCGTGAACTTAACCGCTGGTACGGTTAAAGTAGAAGCGCTAAACATGGATTTGGCGCGGAAATATTTGGGTCAGCGCGGCTTAGCCACCAAATACTTTATCGATGAAGTGGACCCGAAAGTCGATGCGCTTTCGCCGGAAAACAAAATCATCTACGCCACCGGCCCGCTTACGGGCACGATGGCCTCCACTGGCGGGCGCTACTCGGTAGTTACCAAGGGCCCACTCACTGGCGCAATTGCTTGCTCCAATTCAGGCGGGTATTTCGGTGCCGAAATGAAGATGGCTGGCTGGGATATGGTCATCGTTGAAGGTAAATCGGCCAAGCCGGTTTACCTCTCGATTGTGGACGACAACGTTGAGCTCAAAGATGCCTCCGGCCTCTGGGGCAAAACCGTTTGGGAAACCGAAGAGCTCGTGCGTAAAGCCTCGGGCGACGCCCAAACACGTATCGCCTCCATTGGCCGCGCGGGTGAAAATCAATTTCTCTACGCTTGCGTGGTTAATGATTTGCATCGCGCAGCAGGCCGCTCCGGCGTAGGCGCGGTGATGGGTAGCAAAAACTTAAAAGCGATTGCGATTCGCGGTACCAAAGGCGTTTCGGGCATTGTGAACCCGAAAGCGTTTATGGCGGCCACCTCCGCTGCGAAAAAGGTGTTGAAAGACAACGCCGTGACCGGCCAAGGCTTACCGACCTACGGCACGCAAGTATTGATGTCGGTCATTAACGAAACCGGCTCGTTGCCAACCCGCAATCACCGCGATGTGCAGTTTGAAGGCGCGTCGAAAATTGGCGCGGAAGCAATGTCTACCAAGCGCGCGAGCGACGGTAAGGCCAATTTGAAAACGAACGCTGCCTGCTTCGGTTGCACGATTGCCTGCGGGCGTATCGTTCAAATTGATAAGACGCATTTCTCGGTCGTCAACAGTCCGAAATATTGGGGCGCAACCGGCGGCTTAGAGTATGAAGCAGCCTGGGCGCTCGGCGCAGCGCCAGGCGTGGATGATCTCGAAGCGCTCACGTATGTGAACATGATTTGCAACGAAGATGGGTTCGACCCGATTTCCTTCGGCGCAACCGTGGGCGCGGTGATGGAGCTCTATGAGTTGGGCCTCATCAAGAAAGAAGAAATCGGCTTCGAGGCAAATTTCGGCTCGACCGAAGCGCTCATCAAGATGGTGGAGTTGGTGGCTTCTGGCGAAGGCTTCGGCAAAGTGCTCGCACTCGGCTCGAAGCGCATTTGCGAGAAATATGGCCGTCCAGAATTGTCCATGAGCGTGAAGGGCCAAGAGTTCCCGGCCTACGATTCACGCGGCATTCAAGGCATGGGCTTAACCTACGCTACATCTAATCGCGGCGCGTGTCATTTGCGTTCGTACACCGTGGCTTCTGAAGTGTTGGGCATCCCGGTGAAAACTGATCCGCTCGCCACCGACGGCAAGCCGGAGTTGGTGAAAGCATTCCAAGACGCAACGGCTACGTTTGATTCCGCTGGTGTGTGCGTGTTCACCACCTTCGCCTGGACGATGGCAGACTTGCAGCCGCAGCTCGCTGCGGCGTGTGGCGATGAGTTCACGATGGACAATTTGAACACTATCGGCGAGCGCATTTGGAACATGGAGCGCGACTTTAATAACCGCGCAGGCTTCACCGCCAAAGACGACAATTTGCCAAAACGCTTGATGACCGAGCCTGCAAAAACAGGCCCGGCTAAAGGTTTGGTAAGCGGCTTGGATAAGATGCTCCCGCACTACTACAACATCCGTGGTTGGGATACGGCAGGCAACTTAAAGGCCGAAACGCGGGCCCGTTTGGGTCTGTAAAAAGTTGCGCGCTTAAACGGAAAAGGTCGCCTGCGTGCGGCCTTTTCTTTCGCTATACCTTTCATAACATTGATTAAAACCTACGGTTCAAAAGTGTCAATTTAGAAGCGTTTTTTGAGGAGATAAATCCGAAAAATGCCCATTTTTGCGCCGCAGGTATTTGAGTACAACAATAGAACAAAGAAGGAGCACACCATGCACCACGTCATCATTGGCAACGGCCCCGCTGGCGTCATCGCCGCAGAAACCATCCGCAAGCTCGACCCACACGCCTACATCACGCTCGTGGGCGACGAAGCCGAGCCGCCCTACTCGCGCATGGCCATTCCGTATTTGCTCGTGGGCAACATCAAAGAGAGCGGCACGTATTTGCGAAAAGACGCCAACCATTGGGCGCTGCACCGCATCAACATGATTAACGCCCGTGCCGAAAAAGTGGATGCGGCTAAAAAAACCGTGACGCTCAAAGGCGGTGCCGTACTCGCCTACGATAAGCTCCTCATTGCCACCGGCTCCAACCCAGCCAAAGCACCGATCCCCGGCATTGATTCGCCTGGCGTACATAGCTGCTGGACGATGGCCGACGCGCGCAAAATCATTGCGGAAGTAAAGCCTGGCGCGCGCGTATTGCAAATGGGCGCAGGCTTCATTGGCTGCATCATTATGGAATCCATCGCAGGCCGTGGCGCGAAGCTTACCGTAGTGGAAATGGGCGACCGCATGGTGCCGCGCATGATGACCGAAAAAGCCGGCGGCATGATTAAAAATTGGGTGGAAGCCAAAGGCGTGAAGGTGTACACCAACACCAAAGTAGAAGGCATCATGTCCGGTATGCCCATGCGCGTGAAATTATCGAGCGGCGAAGTGCTCGAAGCCGATGTGGTGATTAGC
>JANMDS010000044.1:0-5053 GCA_031376405.1 Betaproteobacteria bacterium | reverse complement strand
GCCAAAGACCATGAACATCAGCCCAGCCAACACGTTTTTGTTGTGCGACAACTTCATTGTGTGTGTCTCCCTTACTTTTTTTGTTGTCCTACAGCGCGCATTTTTAGGAGATAAATCGAAAAAATGATCGGATTTGCGCCGCAGGTTTTACTACATTTTAAAGTTGAAAAGCATTAGTCCGCGTAGACGCCCGCAGCTTTGATAATCGGCGACCACTTCGCGATTTCCGCTTTAACAAATGACGCGGCGTAATCTGGTGTCGCTTTATTTTGCGCAGAAGGCTCCGTGCCAAGATCCGCCATTTTGTCGCGCACTTTAGGATCTGCCAGTGCCGCTTGCAGTGCCGCAACCAATTTATCCATGACCGGTTTAGGCGTACCTTTGGGCGCGTAGAGCGCATGCCATACCGAGACTTCAAAGCCGGGCAAACCCGATTCGTTCGCAGTAGGCACATCTTTCAGCGAAGCCACGCGCTGTTTGGTGGTTACCGCTAACGCCTTGATCGCGCCCGCGCGAATTTGCCCCGTCGTGTTTGTCGTTTGATCACACATGAAATCAATTTGCCCACCGAGCAAATCATTCATTGCAGGCGCCGTACCTTTATACGGAATCGGCGTTAAATCAGTTTTGAGTGCGCTTTGAAATAGCATGCCGCACAAATGAGAAGCAGAGCCAATTCCGGCATTGGCCATGTTGACCGTTTTGGCGTTCGCGCGGGTATATTCAAGCAAGCCTTTGAAGTCGGTTACAGCGAGATTTTTTCGGACTACAAACGTCATCGGCACTTCACTGATCATGCCGATGGGTTGAAAGTCACTTATCGCGTCGTAAGGCAACTTACGGTAGAGGGAAACCGAAGTTGCGTGGCCGATGTGGTGGAGCAATAACGTATACCCATCGCTGGCGGCTTTCGCGACCTTGTTTGTACCTACCGTTCCCCCCGCTCCAGCGGCGTTATCGACCACCACCGCTTGTTTGAGAATCTTACTCATCGGCTCTGCGACCATGCGAGCGATTGCGTCTGTTGGGCCACCCGCTGCAAACGGCACGACTAATGAGATTGGTTTCGTCGGATACTCCTGTGCATTGATCGAATGATTTGACAGAAACAGCGCTACCACTGCGGTGCCGAGCGTAAAAAACTTTTGGGACATAGCGAAATCCTTAAATGGTGTGAGGCGATGCGATACCTACCGCTATTTGAGTTGACAGAAAAAATTAGGTCAATTGTGGACTTCCACATTCGATAACAAAGCGATCCCCATTATGACAAGGGCGCAATTCGGGCGATCGGCTAAGACACCAATATTTTAGATTCCAACAAAATACCGTGGTCTAGTTGCTGCGCGCAGTGGAAACAACGCGCTGCAAAAACACTTCGCCCAAGCGCTTCTCGGCCTGCTGATACGTCGGAGCCATCGCAATTTTCCACACGGCGCGCTGCGCTTCAGTAAGGCGGGTCACTTTGGACACGCCTGAATTTTCAATTTTTCGCAACGCATCATCATTTTGAGATTGCGCGATCTTGTTGCCAAACTCCGTTGCCTGGACCATCGCCAAGCTCAGTGCGGCACGAATATCTTTAGGCAACGCCTCCCAAAAGCGTTGATTTGTGATCACTGCATACCCGAGGTAACCGTGATTTGTGTCCACCACAAATGGTTGCACCTCATGCATTCGTTGGGTGTAAAAGTTTGAAGGTGGATTTTCACAACCATCCACGAGCCCTGAGCGCAAAGCGCGATACGTCTCTGAAAACGCCATCGGCTGCGGCAACGCGCCGAGGGCTCGCATTTGGGCATCGATGACCCGAGAGGCTTGGATGCGCACTCGCATGCCTTTGAGTTGTAAAGGGTTCGTTATTGGACGGTTTGCCGAGAACACTTTAAATCCGTTATCCCAATAGGCCAGACCAACGAATCCCCTCGGTTCAAGTTTGCGTAAGAGCTCTTTGCCGATTTCGCCCTGCGTAATACGATTCACCGCCGCTTGGTCATCAAACAAATACGGTAGATCAAACGCCTCGAACTCTTTCACACCGAGTTGCCCTAGTTTGGACAAGGCAGGCGCAAGCAACTGCACTGCGCCAAGCTGCAATGCTTCCATCTCCTCCTTATCTTTATAAAGCGTGCTGTTGGGATACACCTCCACGCGTACCTTTCCGCCGGTAAATTGCTGCGCAAGCTGACGAAAGCGCTCCGCGGCTTGCCCCTTGGGTGTATCGGCCGCTACAACATGACTAAATTTGATTGTGATAATCTTTTGGTTCTGTGCGTTAGAACATGGTGCATGCAGCATGATCGTAAAAAAAACGATGAAAGAAAAATCAACCCTTGAAAGCACATCTTTGAAAATAATTCCCATTCCATAATAATAGCGCGAATGAAGCCTACGCTGCCCGCACTCAATCGCCGCGACGCCAGACTGTGGCAACGCGCGCAACGTGCGCTCCCGACACGCCAGTGGGCTTGGTGGCTGTTGCCTGCTTTTACCTTTGCACTCCTTGCGGGCACGGCAGCGTGGCTCACGTTTGAAGATCGCGAGAAGGAGGAGGAAATCCAGCGGCGAATCGTTGCGGATGCATTGTCCTTGGAGGCGCAGTTGCGCGCGCACGTACAAGCGAACGAACGAGAGCTCGGGCGGCTCGCGGCGGAAATGCGCACGCCAGATGCGTTCACGCTTGTTGTGCAACGCGCGTTCGTACAACCCGATCCGTTAGTGCGCAACTGGCTCGCGGTCTATCTTATCGATCAGAGCAATCTGGTGGTTGCCGAATACCCGAGCAGCGAACCGCGTTCTGCGGAGCTCGCGCGCGGCGGTATCTCAGCGCACGTAGAAGCTGCGGGGCCGAACGGTGCTAATGGTAACCCGCACCGCTTGGTTGCGCGCTTTCCGCTCCGACACGTGTTGGAACAAAGCGTGCCATGGTGGGTCTCCACGCGATATAGCGTTCGCTTTGTGGACGATTTCGACCAACTCCTTGCCTCAACCGATCAGCTCGGTGACATCGCGAATAACGCACGCCATAAGATTAGTTTCGATCCGCCCGTAACCGGGGTCCAGCTCGAGCTTATCGCCCGCGACGCGTTTCGTCCGTGGTGGTCACGGTTACCGTTTTTTCTGCTATCGATTGCCCCGCTCTCACTTATCGGCTCAACGTGGTTGCTTGCGCGCCAGACTCGCAACTTGCGCAGTGCGGAGCGCTCGTGGCGCACAGAGGTAAATTGGCGACGATCCATGGAGGATTCCATTACTATTGGAATGCGCGTGCTCTCGATGGATGGAACGCTCATTTATGCCAACCCACGGTTTGCGCAGATGACCGGCTTTACCGAAAAAGAATTGATCGGCTGCACTTCACCCATGCCCTACTGGGCTACCGACTCTATCGACGAAACCCACGCCCGATTGCAGCGCATACTCGATGGAGATTCCCCAAAAAATGGATATGAGGTACGCTGGCAGCGCAAAGACGGCAGTCCACTTTACGTCATGGTGTTGGAAGCGCCGCTAATTGATGCAGCGGGCACGCAACTCGGTTGGATGGGCAGTGCGGTAGACATCAGCGAGCGCAAGCTGCAAGAGGCCTCCGAGCGGGCGCGCGAGGAGCGCATGATCGCCCATGCGCGATTGGTCACAATCGGCGAAATCGCCTCCACATTAGCGCACGAACTGAATCAACCCCTTAGCGCTATCGTAAGTTACAACGCTGGATTGCAAAATCAGCTCTCTTCGCACCTCCAAGTGAATGATTCTGTGCGCGATGCCCTCGTGCGGCAAGGCGCCGAGGCGAAGCGCGCAGGCGAGATTGTGTCGCGAATTCGTAGCTTCTTATCGCGCGCATCGCCCCAATTGGAAGCGTGTGATTTCAACACCATCGCACTTAGCGCATATGAGCTCGTGCAAAAGTCGCTGCGCAACGCCGGGGCGCGCGTAGAGCTTCAGCCGTGGCCGAGCCCGATTTATGTACAAGCCGATCGGGTCTTGCTCGAGCAAGTCGTAGTCAATCTAATTCGTAACGCCGATGAGTCCATCGTCGCGAGTTCAATCAGCTCTGGGCTCACCCCACTAATAAGGATTAACGTACAACACGACGGTCGCGATGGCATCATCGCAGTAGAGGATGCGGGAAGCGGCTTTGGAACTTTGCAACTAGCACAAATAACCGCTCCGTTTTTTTCAACCAAACCCGATGGAATGGGGCTCGGACTGGCAATTTGCCGCTCGATTCTCGAAGCCCACCGAGGAACGTTTCAGGCAACAAGCACCGTACCGGTAGCCGTAGGTGGATTGGGTGGCGCACGCTTTGAAATTCGAATCCCATCATCGCAGGTTGCGCTACCCGCATGAGCGGCGTACGCAATGTTTTTGTTGTGGATGACGAACCTTCGGTCCGAGCGGGCTTGCGCTTCTTACTGGAATCCCGCGCCTTCTGCGTTTCCGAATTCGGTTCTGGCACCGCGTTTTTAGCCTGGTGGGATGCCCAGCCCATTCGGCCTCGAGGCGTTGTTGTGCTCGATGTGCGAATGGAAGGGTTATCCGGGCTGCAGGTCCACGATGCTTTGCTGGCACGAAAGGTGTGGTCGCCCGTATTATTCTTGAGTGGGCACGGGGATATTTCAATGGCGGTGGAAGCCATAAAGCGTGGTGCGTTTGATTTTTTGGAAAAACCCACGTACGACAATACGCTGACCGATCTGGTGGAAAAAGCGCTGATCGTCGAGGACAATTTATTTCAAAGCGAAAGCATCCGAGCCCAATTTGCCGCCTGTCTCGCCCGACTCACCCCACGTGAGCGTACCTTGCTGCCGCTGGTTGCAGCCGGAAAACTCAACAAGCACATTGCCAGTGAACTCGATGTATCGGTGCGCACAGTGGAAGTATTTCGTGCCCGCGTTTTTGAAAAAATGGGCGTACGCTCGGCAGCCGAACTCGCCACGGTACTTGAAAAAAACGCGACACCCTAAATTAGATTCATCTGAAAATTCATATCAAACTGAAATCTTTTCTGCAGCAAAATGATTTCACTAACTCAAAATACATGCGGCGTAAA
>JANMDS010000004.1:0-8438 GCA_031376405.1 Betaproteobacteria bacterium | reverse complement strand
GACGGGGTGATGCGTGATTTTTGGGCGGTGCCTTACACCGACCACACGGGTGAACGCTACATTTGGGGCGCGACGGCAGGGATGTTGCGGGTGCTTGTAAGCCAGCTGCGCGCGTAGCGCTGATCGTAGCTACTTGCAAGTCCAATCGGGCATTACTTTTTTCTCGATAAACGCATCAATCCCCGCCTGTGCATCCTCGCTTTGCATGTTGCACGCCATCGTCTGCGCAGCGAGCGCGTACGCCTCGATCATCGAAACTTCGATCTGCTTATAAAAAAGTGCTTTGCCCATTCGAATAGCAGCAGGGCTTTTTGAGGCAATTTTCTGGGAGATAATTTCAATTTCAGCGTCTATTTGCGCCGCAGGTATAACTCGGTTTACCAAGCCGAACGCTAACGCCTCCGTGGCCGAAATGAAATCGCCCAAGAGCAATAACTCCATCGCCCGCTTCCGCGAAAGATTGCGCGAAACGCCAACACTCGGTGTAGAACAAAACAGCCCAAGATTAACCCCCGACGTTGCAAACCGTGCATCCTCGCTCGCCACGGCTAAATCACACATGCTCACCAACTGACAACCTGCTGCGGTGGCAATGCCTTGCACCCGCGCAATCGTCGGCTGGGGTAATTGCGTGAGGGACATCATCACTTCGCTACATAAGCCGAACAACTTTTCCTGCCACGCCTGGGACGGATTCGCCCGCATCTCCTTTAAATCGTGCCCCGCGCAAAACGCCTTGCCTTCGGCGGCGATGACCACAACGCGCGCGTCCGATTTCGCCACCTCAGCAAGCGCCACTCGCATCGCTCCTAACATCGCAAACGACAGCGGATTGAACTGCGCAGGGCGGTTAAGCGTGAGCGTCGTCACGAAACCGGATTTCGAGATCAATACCTGCGGCGCGAATGGGGCGGTTTCTAACATTTATCTCTCACATAATTATCTTGTACGAATCATCATGCGTGCATTGCACGGGCGTCGACAACGCCTAATTTAATCCATTCATCCGAATCCCGCACTTCTTCCGCAATGTCAGCGCGCACCTGCGCAATGGCGATGCGCGGGAGGATGCGGATGTCCGCACCCGCATGCGCGATCACGCGCGTGGCACCGCCCGCAAGCGCGACGTGTACACCGCCTGCGGCCGCACCTACTATATGAAGCGTTACGTTTTTGCTCTCCGAATGCAGGTAGCGCACGGCCAAACCAAGCAACGCGAAATACTGCGAAATCATGCCCGCTTCAAGCGCGCGGGACGTGGCGTGCGCGGGGCAATCGAGTAGCAGTACAACGGGCGCGTCCGGCGCGGTTTTCGCTTGCGTGATGAGCGCATTGACCAGCTTCCACGCATCCCAACTATCGGCCCATTTGCCATTGACGATGCCGTAGAGATAGCCGCCATCGGTGGTTCGACCGAGGAGAATACCGTCGACTACCCGCGCACTGCGAATGGGCACATTCGGAAACTGTGCGGGCAAAATTAGTTGCGAATTCGCCAAACGCGCGAGGCCGTCGCGTTCAAGCTGTTGGCGCTGCGAAATGCATTGGGTTTGCAGGCGCGACAACGCGCTGACGCGCTCCGAAATCGCAGCGTCGGCGCCCCATTGATCGCAGTAATTTCGTACGCTGTTCACATCGTCCGCGATAAGCACATTACGTTCGCATTGCGCACGGGCAGCGCCACCCATCACGCTTCCAACCTGCGCTTTATCGCCTGCGTTGAAATCCCCTGCGCCCGAGACCGCTTCAACAATGCGCGGGCCGGACATGCCGTACAAACTGCGTTCGAAAAAAATGCGATGATCGCCCAAACTCGCCAGCATTGACGCACCGCCAAAAACCGTTTTCCCGCAAACAAAAAGCATCGGGATGTTCGCCAACCACGCGTCTGCTGCCGCGCGAAACATGCGGCGAAACCCGCCCAGCGCGCCTAAGCCCTCGCTCATGCGCGCGCCCCCGGAGTCCAACATAAGAATAATGGGGGCAGGCTGCTGCATGATCGTGCCCAGCCACTGTTCCACGGCATCGCTTTCTGCCGCGCCAAACGAGCCGCCTTCGTAGCGGGCATCTTGGGCGAGTAGATAGCAGCGTTCGCCTGCAATCGTCCCCACTCCGAACGTGAGCGAAGCGTGTTGCGCAACGCCACCTTGCACGCGAAAATTAGCGCACAGAGCCTGCGCCCGCTCGACAGCAGTAAGGGAGAGGAATGTCATGGTGTTCGGACTTCAGCGTGCAGTGCAAAATAGGGTGGTCTTCTTCTTTACTACTGTAGCGCATATGGGCAATCGGCTTACCAAAATCACCACCCGCACCGGCGACGGCGGCACAACAGGCTTGGGCGATGGCTCGCGCGTAGCAAAAACCAGCGCGCGGATCGCCGCTATTGGCGATGTGGACGAGTGCAATAGCGTAATCGGCGTATTGCTCTCGTGCGACATTTCGCCATCGATTCGTGCGACGCTGCTCGACATTCAACACAGTTTGTTCGACTTGGGCGGCGAGCTCTCTATTCCAGGTTTCACTGCCGTGAAGCCCGAACACGTACAGCGCTTGGAAGATGCCACCCAAGCCATCAACAAAGATTTGCCAGCGCTCAAAGATTTCATTTTGCCCGGCGGCTCGGCGGCTACCGCCCATTGCCACGTTGCGCGTACCGTTGCAAGACGGGCCGAGCGCAGCGTGCTCCATTTAGCGGAGTTTGAGCCAGTGAACGAGACTGCCCGCATCTACCTGAACCGGCTTTCCGATTTACTATTCGTCATGGCTCGAGGCATCAACCGAGATGCAGGCGTGGCCGATGTGTTGTGGGACAAAGCGCGCAGTAAATAATCGGTTTGTGCGTCAATAACTGCGGCGTAAAAATGGCACTTTTGGGCCATTATCACCCTGAAAAATGCCGTTTTTTTGCCGCAGCGATTTCGGCACAACCGAAATTGAAAAGACATAACACAACAAGCGTAATTCCGACGAAGGTCGGAATCCAATTCCGGTTCGTAAAGTCGAACGTTCAAGTTTGCGCTTTCGAACGAAATTAGACCCCGGCCTGTGCCGGGGCGACGTTTCGTTTGATTTGCACGAAGGTCTCAGTTCGGACTTGCGACGCTTTTTCTAACCCAACACCGGCGGCAATTTCTTCCACAGCGGATTGTTTTGCTCCACCGCGTGGGCGAGCTGCAAAAGCCCAAGCTCATCCCGATAGCGGCCGACAATTTGCATGCCAACGGGCAGCGCGCCTGCGAAGGCGACGGGCACGGAGAGCGCGGGGTGGGCGTTCATGGTGATGCGGTAGCAGCTCTTCATCCAATCTAAATAATTATCGAGCTTCACACCGTTGATTTCAGTCACGTAGGGCATATCAATCGGGAACGGCAGCACTTGATTACATGGGCAGAGCAGAAATTCGTACCGCTCCATGAAGGCGCGGAACCGATCGTAAATACGCGAATGTTGGCGCGTGGCTTCTAGCACCTGCGCTACCGAGAGCGAGAGCCCGCGCTCTATGTTCCACACGGCGGTGTCTTTCATTAAATGCTTATTTTTCTCAAACATCGGGCCGTAAACTTGCGCGAGCAAAACCGCGCGCATTACATCGAAGCACTCATCGGTTTCGGCAAAGCTCGGCTCCGCTTCTTCAATGATGCAGCCCAACGCTTCGAATTGTTTGAGTGACGCGGCGAGCGCGTCGGCCACCGCTTTTTCTACCGGCGCGCCGCCCACCGTTGGCGACCAGGCCACGCGCACGCCTTTAAAGCTGCGCGCGAGCGGCTTCAAATATTGCGCGGGGTCTTCCCAAATCGCGTTGGGTACGCGTCTGTCGCCACCGGCTTGGGCGTAGAGCAAGAGCGCCGTATCTTGCGCGGTGCGCCCGATGGGGCCATGCACGGCGGTGTTGTTCCACGCATCGATTGCGGGCCACACGGGCACGCGCCCAGGCGTGGGCCGCAAGCCCACTGCGTTACAAAAATTCGCCGGATTGCGCAGGCTCGCGCCCAAATCAGAGCCATCGGCAAAAGGCAACATGCGGGTGGATACGGCCACCGCCGCGCCGCCGGAGGAGCCACCGCAGGTTTTGGTTAAATCCCACGGGTTGGGCGTTGCACCAAAAATGGTGTTGAACGTTTGCGAGCCGAGCGCTAACTCGGGCGTATTTGTTTTGCCGAAAATCACCATGTCGTGCGCGCGAAATTTCTCCACCATAACGCTATCTACGTCCGGAACAAAATCCTTAAAAATTGGCGAGCCAAACGTGGTGCGCATGCCTTTGGTACGCTCCATATCCTTACACGCAATGGGCATGCCGGCCACGGGCGAGAGCGCTTCGCCCTTCGCGCGCTTTGCATCCACTGCATCCGCTTGGGCAAATCCGGCGGCTTCATCGAGCGTAACAATCGCATTTACTTTTGGGTTCACCGCTTTTATATGTGCGAGCGTTTCAGTGAAAAGCTCGCGGGCGGAAATACGCTTGGTTGCAAGCGCGTTAGCTTGATGTACCGCGGATTCGAATACGATGGACATGGTTTTATTTTTCGAAAATAGTGAAGGTGACTTATGAATAACTGAAAGTTCGTCCCCTCGGCAAAGGCTGGGGTCCAATTTCGTTCGTAGGCACAAACTCTAGAAGTCTATTTTTACGAGCCAAAATTGGATTCCGACCTTCGCCGGAATGACGATATTGTGAGTCTTCGGCGCAATTCACCCGTTACATGAAAGGGACAGCGTTTATTTTTATGCAAAAAAGAGCGAACCGTAGTTCGCTCTTCTCTGTTTACCCTACGAGGGGCATTACGATTTCGATACGTTCCAATAAATATTCGCAGGCGATTTCACAATCCCTTTCACGCCTTTGCGCACCGCAGCGGGGTTGATGTATTCGCCCAGCGGCGCGTGGGTGCCAATTTCGAACGCACGCAATTGCGCTTGTTCGGCTAGCTTTTTGCGCGCGCCGTCGTCGGCTTCGCGGGCAAATTTATCGCGCAAGCTCTCGAGTTCGGCATCTTCGGCCCAACCAAACCAACCACTCTTCGTGCCCGCAGCTTGGAAGGCGGCGTTGGCGATGGGGTTCAACAAATCAGCATTGGTCCACGCGGTTAAAAAGATGTTCCAACCGCCCTGCTCTACCGGCTCCTTTTTCGCGCGCCGAGCCACCAAACTGCCCCAATCCATGGATTGCATGTCCACATTAAACCCCGCTTGCCGCAAAAGCTGCGTAGCCACAAGCGGGAGTTTGGAGATCGAGGCTAAATCGGTCGGGCGCATGATGAGTATCGGCTTGCCATCGTAGCCCGCCTCTTTGAGTAACGCGCGGGCTTGGTTCATCTTGCCTTCGTTGTAGTCCACCGAAAAATAGCTCGCGTTGTTGCTCGAATACGGCGTGCCGCAGGGGAACATCGACACACACGTGCGCCACAGCGGTTTGCCGTTCAACTGCGCTTTGCCCACTTGCAAATTGAGGAATGCCGATTGGTTCACTGCGAGCATCGCGGCTTTACGAATTTTCGGATTGTTAAATGGCGGCGTAAGGTGGTTAAACCGCATCATGTACGCAAACCCCAGCGGGTTAGAGTCCACCAGCTCAATACCAGGCTCTTTGGCGAGCGCTTCGTATTGCTCAAATGCGGGTTGCTCAATCATATCGATCTCGCCCTTGATGAGCGCGTTGTATTGGGTTTGCGGGTCTTTCAGCACCACCCATTCCACGCGATCAACCAATACATTTTTGCCTCCCGCTAAGCTCGAAGGCGGCTCCGAGCGGGCTACGTATTTTTCATTTTTGGTGTACACAATCCGCTCACCCGGCTTGTACTGTTCGGCCATAAATTTATACGGGCCACTGCCAATTTGATCGGCGACCGTGAGCTGCTTATCTCCAGGCGTATCGGCAATGCGCTTAGGCATGATGAACGGCACGTTCGACGACGGCTTCGAAAGCGAATCGAGCACCAAACCGTAGGGCTCTTTCAACACCAAGCGGAAGGTTTTTGCGTTCACCGCCTCCCAACGGTCTACGAAGGAGGCAAGCTTCAATCCCATCGCGTCGCGCGTGCTCCAGCGCTTGAGCGAGGCAATACAATCTTCGCTATTTACAACCGCGCCATCGTGAAATGCGAGCCCATCGCGCAGCGTAAACGTCCAGATTTTTTTGTCAGCACTCATCTCAAATTTTTCGAGCATTTGCGGACGCACTTGATTTTTCTCGTCGATGGCCAAGAGCGTATCGAAAATCATGTAACCGTGGTTGCGCGTGATGTACGCAGTCGTCCAAATCGGGTCGAGCACGGCCAAATTAGCGTGCGGGGTTAGGCGAAATGTGGTCTGCGCCTGCGAGAGCGATGCCATGGCCACCAGCGCGAGCACACACGCGTTACGAATAAATTTCATAGTTGCCTCCTCCAAGAGTTTTGTATTGGGTAATGTAGCGGAAAATTTTGGTTGGTGCGTGTCGGAAGTCAAAAGCAGCGAAACGCATGCGCCCGCAGCGCCCTCCCCCTCGGGGGGCGGTGATTGCACCTCGATCCAACCGTCGCTCGCGACGCCTCCGCCATCTCCCGCCTTCGGCACCCTCCCCCCGAGGGGGATATTTCCTTGAATACCTGGGGCGCAAAAACGGCACTTTTTGACCGTTATCTCCCAAAAAAATACCGTTTTTCAAACCTCACAAACTACTTATACGAAGGCTTCAATTCCGCATCGAGCGCCCGCCGCTCGTCGAACACAAAGCACTCGCCCACGTAGTGCGCATGGCCCACTTCTTCAAAATATTTGAGGATGCCGCCTTGGAGTTGGTACACATTATCAAAGCCTTGCGCCTGCATGAAGGGCGCGGCTTTTTCGCAGCGGATGCCGCCGGTGCAGAACGTGACGACCGTTTTGTTTTTCCATTCTTCCGGCGCTTTGGCCATCGCCTCGGCGAAATCGGTGAAATTGTCGTTCCCCAAATGCACGCTGCCCGCAAAGGCACCGCGCTCGAACTCGAATGTGTTGCGGGTATCCAAAATCACCATTTCTTTGCCCTCGGCCAACCATTGTGCGAATTCTTTGGCTGCGAGCGCCGGGGCGGGCGTGAGCGCGGGGTTAATCTGCGGCTGGCGGAAGGTGACGATTTCGGGCTTTACCTTCACTTTGAGTTTTTTGAACGGAATATTAGCGGATGCCGATTCTTTGATTTCAATCGGCGCAAACCGTGGGTCGGCGCGCAAAAACTGGGCTACAAAGCTTTCCACTTGCTCCGTTGCGCCCGCCAAAAATAGGTTAATCCCCTCGGGTGCGAGCAATATCGTACCCAGGAGAGCGCGCTCAACGCACGCGGCCTCAAGCGAAACGGCCAACTCGGCGGGGTCAGCGATGGTTACAAAACGGTAAGCGGCTATATTCAGAATCATTACGCCATTTTAGGAGAATCATCCCATGCAATACAGCCTTAACGGCATCAAACCCACGCTCGTCGGCGAAGGCCACTTCATTGCCCCCAATGCGGTGGCAGTGGGAAATGTAACGCTGCACGCGAACGCCTCGCTCTGGTTTGGAGCGGTGGCGCGGGGCGATAACGACCCCATTAGCATTGGCGAAGGCAGCAATGTGCAAGATTTGTCGGTGCTCCACACCGATATCGGCGCCCCGCTCACCATTGGCAAATACTGTGTAATCGGCCACCAAGTGATGTTGCACGGCTGCACCATCGGCGATGGCACGCTCATCGGCATGCAAGCGGTGGTGCTCAACCGCGCGGTGATCGGCAAGGAGTGTTTAATCGGCGCGGGCGCGCTCATCCCCGAAGGCAAAGTCATCCCCGATCGCTCGCTGGTGATGGGCGTGCCGGGCAAAGTGGTGCGCCAGCTTACCGATGAAGAGGTCGCCCAAACGCGCCAAGGTGCGGAAAGCTACATTAAAAAAGCCACCCTATTTAACACCGGAATGAAAGCGATTTAGCGCCATAGAAAAAGGCATTTTTTCAGGAGATAAATGTGAAAACGTGCTCGTATTACGCCGCGGGTTTTGAAAGGGAAACGGGCATCTTCACGCAGCCAAATAGCGCATGAGTAGCAAAACGCACCGCGCGCCGCTCGCTTCCTACTTAAGAGCACAAATGCGGAGCCACAATTGAACGCAGCTCCGCGCTGCTCCTACGCATTCGAATCAAATCGCAAATGCCAAGCGGGTCATCCAAATTAGATTTTTCTTGCTATTGCGACAAAAAACGCACGCAAACGCGATTTTGCGACCACGTTTGGCATATCCAATTTGCGTTTTTAAATTTGCGCGAGAGTAAGCAGAAATTCACCAAAAAAATGAGCACTTTAGCTGAAAAAGTGGGATGATTTGGGTGGGGGGAATTGACCGTTTTACGGAAGGAGAGCGGAAATGAAAAAGCCCGCCGAAGCGGGCTTTCAAAGACGTATCCTTAGTTACCAAGCGTAGCAACCGGTACCGCCACCGACCAC
>JANMDS010000597.1:0-3151 GCA_031376405.1 Betaproteobacteria bacterium | reverse complement strand
CTTTGCTGCCGCAATATGCAAAGGCGCAACTGATTTCGTTCACCGATCCACGAATTAAAGCTTCGTATGTGAGCTATGCGTCGCCGGGGGGGAATGGCGCAGTGGGTAACGAAACGATGCGTGGCTATCTCGTCGCACCTGCAGGCAACGGCCCATTTCCTGCGGTGTTAGTCATGCACGAAAATCGTGGGCTCAACCCGTATATTGAAGACGTTGCTCGGCGCGCTGCGGCGGCGGGCTTTTTAGCGCTTGCTCCCGATGGCTTAGCGCCCCTCGGCGGTTATCCAGGCAACGACGACGATGGTCGGACATTGCAGGCTAAGCTCGATCAAGCTAAGCTGCGCACCGATATGTTGAATGGCGCGAAGTGGTTGAAAACCCACAAACTCTCCACAGGAAAATTGGGCGTGACCGGCTTCTGCTGGGGCGGTGGCACGAGTAATTTTCTGGCCACCGCGATGGGCGCAGACTTGCACGCTGCCGTGCCGTACTACGGCGCGGCAGCGGATACCGAAAGCGTGAAGAACATCAAGTGCGCGGTGCTCAGTCACTACGCCGAAAGCGATCAACGCATCAACGATATGTGGCCCGCGTATGAAGCTGCGCTGAAAGCCACAGGCGCGCGCTACGAAACCCATTTCTATCCCGGCACGCAGCATGGTTTTCACAACAATTCCACCCCGCGCTTTGCCGAGGCGGCGGCCAAATTATCGTGGGATCGAACGCTGGAGTTTTTTAAAAAGCATCTCGGTTAATTTTTTTGAGCGTGCTAAGTGCGTCTCGTGCCTGCCGCATAAAGTTCGCACTTTTGAGGAGATAACGCCTGAAAAGTGCCTACTTTGCGCCGCAGGTATTTTCACTTTTTAGTGCTGGCCCGCATGCGAGCCGGTACAAGAGGAGCCCACCCGATCTAACCGCATTGGCGTTGAAATTCGGGGCAACCGAAAACCCCCTGAGTTATTGAGAATGCATTCGCGGAGCTGATTAACCAACGTGTAATGAACCCGCCACCGATTCCACTTTTTAAATACATTTGGCTCGCTGCGTTTTGCAGTATGTGTTCCATGCGCGTGTGCGATTCAATGCTGCCTGCGCTCGCTGTGCAGTTCAACACCAGCAGCGTTGCAGTTGCTGGCTGCATCTCTGGTTTCGCGATTGCATACGGTGCAATGCAACTGGTGTACGGGCCATTGGCGGATCATTTCGGTAAGCCTAGGGTCATCGCTTGGGTGAGCCTGGGCTGCGTGGTGGGCACAGGGCTTGCAAGCCTCGCGCCTACGCTCTATGCGCTCATTTTCGCGCGCGTGTTAACAGGCATGACGGCTGCAGGCATTATCCCCATCGCGATGGCGCACATTGGTGACAACAGCACGAGTGAACAGCGGCAAGCGGCGCTGGCGCAATTTATCTCGGCCACGATATTGGGCGCGATGATGGGGCAGTTAATCGGCGGGGTTGCCAGCGATACGGTCGGGTGGCGTTGGGCATTTGCATTGATCGCGTTGCTATTTGTTGTTGCTGCGTGGAATCTACGCGCCTCGCTGCGAGCGGGCCCCGCGCAAGTGCAGCCTGCAATCGCGAGCAGGTCCACCGCCGCGAGCGTAATGTCGGGGCTCAACAGCTACCGCGCTAATTTTGCGATCGCGGGAATGCCGTTGTTTTTAGCGCTTACGTTTTTTCAAGGTGGCGTGAACATTTCAGCAATGGCGTTCGTGCCAAGCTTTGTGCACGACCACTTTTCGGTATCGCTCACGCGCGCGAGCTTGGTGGTGGTGGGTTACGCGCTGGGCGGGCTGGTTTACGCGCGCTCGGCCAAGTGGCTGCTCGCGCGGCTATCAGCAGCGCAGATTGCGCTCATAGGCGGGCTATTACAAGCGGCCAGTTTTGTGTGTTTGGTAGTCGTGCCCGCTTGGTCGGTTGCGCTCATCGTAGGGTTGCTCGGTGGATTCGGCTCAACGATGCTGCACAACACCTTGCAAGCGCAGGCCACGCGCATGGCCCCTCACGCGACAGGCACCGCAGTGGCTTCGTTCGCGATGGTCTTGTTTCTTGGGCAAGCGCTCGGCGTATCTACTATTGCGTGGTTAATGTCCAGCTATGGTGGTACTAGCGTAATGTTCGGTCTGGCATGTGCCTCCGCGCTCCTGAGTGCATTCGTATACCTACGGTTCAACGCGCAACGGCAGAGTTCGATTTGAAGCAACTCGCGCGGCGCAGGTTATAGTGGTAACAATCCCGTTGCGCGCGATGGTTTAGTAACGCTGAACGATTGAACAACTCCTTTTTGTCAATTTCCATGAATGCTCCGTTAACGACTCAGTCCATGATCTCCACCCGTTTAAGTTTGGTACGCCAGGAGATGAATCGCCACGGCATTCACGCGCTGCTCGTGCCTTCGAGCGATCCGCATATTTCCGAATATTTGCCCCAGCACTGGAAGAGCCGCGAGTGGCTGTCTGGGTTTACCGGCTCCATGGGTACGCTGGTGGTCTCGCGTGATAGGGCATTGCTTTTTGCGGATAGTCGCTATTGGCAACAAGCGCAACGTGAGCTAAACGGCACGGGTATCGTGCTGTTCAAAATTAAGTCGGGCGCCGGCGCGGAGCACGTTGAGTGGTTGGCGTCGCAGGTAGCGGCCAATGAAACCGTAGCGGTAGATGGCGCGGTTATGGGGCTTGCTGCGATGCGCGCGTTGGAGGTGGCATTGCGGGCAAAAGGTGTGGTGTTGCGCTCCGATCTTGATCTCTTTGATGCGGCATGGCCAGATCGCCCTGCGCTGCCGCAGGCAAGCGTGTATGCGCATCGTGCGCCGCACGCTACGGTTACGCGCGCGGAAAAATTAACGGCAACGCGGTCTGCGATGAAGACCTTAAATGTCACATCGCATTTCATCTCAACTCTCGATGATATTGCATACCTATTTAATTTACGCGGCGCAGATGTCAGCTTTAATCCTGTGTTCGTTGCGCACGCGCTCATTTCACAAACAAGCGCCACATTGTTTGTGATGCCAGGCAAGATTCCCGCCGATTTGGAAGTGGAATTAAAAGCGGATGGCGTTACGATCGCTTCTTACATTGATGCCGCAGTGGCGCTTGCAAAACTCGGTGCTGGAGAAACGCTACTAATCGATCCTAAAAGAGTCACGCAT
>JANMDS010000558.1:0-1611 GCA_031376405.1 Betaproteobacteria bacterium | reverse complement strand
AATTGAGGGAGATTAAAAATGCATTTGGGCCCCGTAATGTTGAGCGTTGATGGTTTGGCGCTGAACGAAGAAGACCGTGATGTACTGACCCACCCAATGGTGGGTGGGGTGATTTTGTTTGGGCGCAACTACGAAAGCGTGCCCCAAATTAAAGCGCTGTGCAGCGAAATTAAAGCGGTGCGCGATACGCCGTTACTGATCGCGGTGGATCACGAAGGGGGTAGGGTGCAACGCTTTCGCGAAGGGTTCACCGAAATACCACCGATGCGATTGCTGGGAGATCTGTGGGATGCCAATGCGCCTTCGGCCCGTTCGCGCGCGTTCGAAATCGGACAAACTATCGCCAATGAGTTGCATGCGGTTGGAGTCGATTATTCGTTTACGCCCGTGCTCGATCTTGACTACGGCGGCAGCACGGTCATTGGCAACCGTGCGTTTCATCGTAACCCCTACGCTGCGGCCTCGCTGGCTACGGCGCTCGCCCAAGGGCTGCGAAGTGTAGGCATGGCAAGCGTTGGCAAACACTTCCCCGGCCACGGGTATGTGCGCGGAGATACACACCACGAAACCTCTGAGGACGACCGGGATTTCGCCGCATTACATGCAACGGATTTAATCCCGTTCATGGAGTTGATAGCTGAAGATGTAGACGCGATCATGATGGCCCACGTCATCTACAAACAAATTGACAGCAAACCCGCCGGATACTCTGAAAAGTGGATACAAGAAATTTTGCGTAAACAGCTGCGTTTTAAAGGCGTGGTGGTAAGCGATGATTTGGGGATGGTAGCCGCAGGCATTGCTGGGGACTTGATCGCGCGCGCCGAAGCCTGCATCCGCGCCGGCGCTGATCAAATTTTGTGCTGCAACGACCGGCCTGCAGCGCTCGATTTACTCAGCCGCTGGACGGTGCCCGAAACGTGGTCGCCCAAGCGGCTTGAGCGCCTGCGTTTTGGCGCGGAGCGGGCAGGGATTTGACTGCACTAACCGCTGACATTTTCTGCCGCGTTATCGATAACTTCGGCGACGCGGGGGTTGCGTGGCGGTTAGCTTCACAGCTCGCATTGGAGCGTGGATTTACCGTGCGTGTTTTTATCGACGCGCCGGCAGTGTTAACCAAAATTACTCCAGAAGAATTAACCACCCAACACCCAACCATTCACAATTGGAGCGACGCGCGAGCCGCTTGCCCCGCGGCGCTGGTGCTCTCTACATTTTGCTGCCGCATCCACGACGACTACGTGGTTGCAATGCGCGACTCAACACGTAAAAGCGTTTGGATAAACGTTGAATACTTAAGCGCCGAGCCCTGGGTGGAGTCCCACCACAAACTACCATCGCTGCGGCCCGATGGCTTGATTGAATATTTTTTCTACCCAGGTTTTACGGAAAAAACGGGAGGGCTATTACGGGAACGCGATCTTGCATTGCCCAATGCCGCGCGCGCGAACGAAATCTTCACCGCTAGCGTATTCGCCTACGAAACCGATGCGATCGAAGGGCTCATTGCGGCGATGAATGACGTGGGCGAACGCACGCAGTTACTGCTCCCGATGGGGAGATTAACTGAAAAACTAGGCCTTTTTACGCCGCAGGTAGAGCACAACCGGG
>JANMDS010000522.1:0-21963 GCA_031376405.1 Betaproteobacteria bacterium | reverse complement strand
GCGGCGCCTGAGAGCAGGAGCGCGAAGGCAATCGGCATACCAATCGCCATTGCCGCCAATAGGGATAAAAGAAAGATGGCGATTGTCATTTTTGCGGCTCCGCATGGGGTTGATCTTCCGATTCGCGGATAGACGTTAGGTCTTCTTCACGCATTTGCCCTGTAAAAAGAAAATACAAATCGCGAAGGATAATGAGCCCGCCCAACACAGCAAACATCATGCCGCAGGCGAAGAAAATCGCCATTGAAATTTCCATGGCTGCACTGGTAGAGGAATAGTTAATTTTCGTTTGCTCCCACGCGCCTTTAAAAAGTACGCCACACAGTAGCAACATCAATATATAGCTCAGTCCGAAGCAAAGTTTTTTGCCTCGCAAGCCCAACCGCGCAGTGAGCATGTCGGTGCCTAAATGCGCGCGTTCTTTGAGCGCAACCACCGCGCCCATAAACGTAACCCATACAAATAGCCAGCGCGAGAGCTCTTCACTGATGGCGATGCCGGAACTAAATCCGTACCGTAATACAACGTTGCCGAACACCATGATGACCATGAGCGCGAGAAAAATGGCGATCACAACATCTAAAAATCTACAGTAGGAATCAATAAATCGAGTCATATTTTGGGAGATTCTCTCTAAAAAGTGCCTGCTTTGCGCCGCAGGTTTGGGCTCAAACCAAAGGGATCGTCATGTTGTAGATGATTGCTTTTGTGTTCGGGCGCACGCCGCGCCACCATGCATACGCTTCCGCGGCCTGCTCAACCAGCATGCCCACGCCATCGGCTACGTGCCTCGCGCCCGCACCCTGCGCGAGCTTTAAAAATGGCGTAAGCCCTTTGCCGTACATCAAGTCATACGCCAGCGTGTTTCGGCCAAACACTTGCGGTGCGATATCGGGGCACGCACCTGTCACGCTTGCCGAGGTCGCGTTAATCACTACATCAAACGGCTTGTAAAGCGCCTCGGGCGCTTGCACTTCAATATTGCCAAAACCGAAAAACTGCTCGGCGAGTGCTAAGCCTTTAGTGAGCGTTCGGTTCGCGATGACCAACACATCCGGTTGAGCATCCACAATGGGCAACACCGCGCCACGGGCTGCGCCACCCGCGCCGAGCAGGAGCACCCGCTTGCCCTTGAGCGCAAAGCCTAAGTTCGTTTGAATGTCGTTCACCAAGCCGATACCGTCAAAATTTTGCGCGTGAATTTCATCGCCTACAAACTTCAACGCGTTCGCCGCGCCCGCACGTTTGGCTTGCTCGGTTTTGTGCGTAGCCAAAGCAAACGCTTCGAGCTTAAAGGGCATCGTTACGTTCGCGCCCCTCCCACCGGCTGCAATGAACGCATGGATTGCGTGTGCAAAGGCGTCGAGCGGGGCGAGTTGCTTCGAGTAATCAATCGTTTGCCCAACGGAATGCGCAAAGGCGTTGTGAATAGCAGGCGATTTGCTATGTTCGATTGGATTTCCAAAAACCGCGTAACGTTCGTTCATACAATGGCCTCGTGGGGCTCAGCATAGAGCACACCCTCTTGCTCCATCTGTGAAATGTGCGCCTCGGATAAACCCACGCTGCGCGCGATTTCGCGATTATGCTGCCCAAGGAGCGGCGCGGGCATCGTTTGCGTGGGATCGCAATCGGAAAAACGGAAAGGTAGGTTCGGCAGTTTTACTTTCCCAGCGGTCGGATGATCCTGCTCAATCACCATGTTGCGAGCGATGATTTGTGGATCGTTCAATACTTCATCAATGCGCTGCACCCGTGCGCTCGGCACGTCGATACCGTCAAGTAATGCCAAACATTGCGCCACCGTGCGGGTGGCCGTCCAGGCGCGTGCAAGCGGGAGAATTTCTAGCCGGTGGGCGTTGCGTCCTGACGCGCTATGAAAGCGTGCGTCGCTCGCGAGCGCGTCGCCACCGATTAGTTGAGCAAACCGCTTCCAGGCATCGTCCACTTGCGCCGCGATCACCAAATGCCCGTCTGTTGCGTTAAATACGCCGTAGAGCGTGGAGGTGGGTAAATCGTGCCCCGTTTGTAGGGGGATTTCTTTTCCGCCCGAAAGTGTGTAGCACTGAATGGCATATTCATGCATCGAAACCAAACAATCATAGAGCGCCAAATCAATGTGCTGCCCGCGCCCAGATTTCACGCGCCCGAGTAACGCTGCGCATACGCTAGCCACGCCATGGATGCCCGCGTACATATCGCCCAGGGCAATGCGCAACAGCGGTGGTGTTTCGCCAGGAGAGCCTACCATGGCCATGATGCCACTTTTGGCTTCGGCGATAAGTCCGAAGCCTGCACGGTGGGAGTCAGGCCCAGTGTGTCCATAGGCGGAAACCGAGCAGTACACTAAGGTCGGATTGCGCGCGGCTAACGCGTTGTAGCCCAAGCCTAATTTTTCGAGCGCACCAGGGCGGTAGTTTTCAACAAACACATCCGCGCTATCACACAATCGTTGCAACATGTCTTTGCCGCGCGGATCTTTCGAGTTCACGCAGATGCCCTTTTTACCCATGTTTTGCTGCAAGAAATAGCCTGATTGACCATTCACAAAATAGGGATGGTGTCGTCCAGCGTCGCCCTCTTTCGGACGCTCCACTTTAATCACTTCTGCCCCTAATGCGCTCAAGCATCGAGATAAATACGGCCCAGCCAAGAAATGGCTGTAGTCGATGACGCGAAACCCGTCTAAGGGCAAAGTCTGCATGGGGTTAGGTCAGTTCTACAGTTAAAACCTGCGGCGCAAAATAGGTACTTTTTAGAAAATATCTCCTAAAAAAAAGCTCCAAAAACCGATCTCGCAGCAACATCAGAAAGCGCTCGGACGTCGCGGAATCATCAGCCGATGTTCGCCTTTTTGTACGATCTCACCCCGCTGGTTGATCAGCTCCGAAGGCAGGATGACAATACCCCAGCCGGGTTTGGAACTTGATGCGCGCAGCGCGCCTACTTGAAACGCAACGCGTACGGTATCGCCCAACTTAATCGGCGCTACAAAGTTCCACTCCCAGCCAAGCGACATGCCTGGAAAAAAGCGGTAGTCGCTGATAGTTTTCAAGCCGTCAGCAATGGAAAGTCCGAATAAGCCATGGGCTACGCGCGTGCCGAACGGGGTGGTTTTAGCGTAGGCTTCATCGGTGTGAACGGGGGTGAAATCTCCCGTAAGTTCGGCGTAGGCCATTACTTTTTTTTCGGTGACTTCGTAAGTGGGCGAAACACATGCGTCGCCAACCTTTGCGTCATCCCAATATTTTTCAACGATTTCAGCCACGGCACACTTTGCGCTCAATGCCTTTAATGCACGCGACCAAGGTTTCGTTAACAGGCGTGGGCACGCCCCACTTTTTCCCGGCGCGCACCACCGCGCCATTGACGTAATCTATTTCTGTAATTGAGCCTTTTTCCAAGCTTTGCAGCATGGAGGCTTTGAACCCGTAAGGCAAGCCCGTGCCTGCCTTGAGCCAGATCGCTTTCGGATCGGTGAATGAGGTTGTAACGTTTGCTGCGCGACTCACTTCCATCGCCTCCTCTACGGCAGCCAAAGCAGTGTCTTCGATTTCTTTGATCTGATAGAGATCGCCGTAGGGCAACCCGCTAATGCCGCTCACTGCGCCGGTGGCCACATTTACAAAAATTTTGTCCCACACCACGCCCATGATGTTTGCACTAATCGCGGTTTTCACGCCTGCTGCGTTAAATACCTCGGCAATTTTTTGAATGCGTGGCGAAAATGAACCATCAAATTCTCCGATGATGGTTTCTTTATCGGTTGTGCCTGCGATTACGGTGTTCAAGTCCAGCAATTGCCCGCCAACGTAGCTTTTGCCCAGCATAATCTGGGAGATTGGCACATAGTCGGTGAGCACCTCTTCGTGCCCTAAGCCATTTTGCAAAGAGAGTACAACGGTGTGTTTTGCGATGAGGGGCGCAGCGTTTTTCATCGCCTCCCGCGTGTGAAATGACTTCACAAGCAAGATCACTAAATCCACCGCGCCGACTTGTGCACAATCCGTGGTGGCACGGACTTTTACTGTGCGCTCTCGATCAAGTGTGCGCATCACTAAGCCGTGTTGAGCGATTGCCGCCACGCGCTCGGCAGAGCGATTGACCAGCCACACCTCGTTACCGCCTTCGGCCAGAGTGCCACCGATGGCGCAGCCCAACGAACCCGCGCCGAGAACACAGATTTTCATGTGTGTAGTGCCACCAAATCGGGTGTGCGGCTCAGTACGTTGCGACGCACAGGCAAGTTTTGCCGGGCTACGCGCTCTAGGCACCAATTCACGGAAAGCATTGCGCGCTCGTTCACAAAATCGAGCGGCATTTTGGCGTAGTCGTCGTTGAACACTTCGAATGTATAATCACCCTGATTACCTATGGCGGAGAGTTGTCGCACGAGCTGAGCGAGCTGATCGCTATGGGCACCTTCGCCCGGGAACACGCGCATATGCCGTGCTGTTTCCCGCCGCTCATCGAAGGTGGGCGTACTGCGCCACATGAAATCCGAGAGCTGCACGAAAAACAATTTTTCAGGGTCAATCGCATCCAGCGCATCCGATGCCGCGTCGGTGGCTAGCCAATGAAAAGAGTCCACCACCAAGCCTAGGTTGGGGGAATTAACCTTTTCAATTACTTCCCACGCCTGCGAGATAAGGTTGGTGTGCAAGCCCCACGAAAGCGCCTCGTAGCCCACTTTGATGCCAAGCGGCACGGCCAACATCGCTAACTTGCGCAGATCAACCGCACAGGCATCGAAATCGCCCGAAGCATGCGCCGATGAAGATGAGCAGCACAATAGAAATGGAGCGCCCACGGCCGCTGCCATCTTCAACATTTGCTTCGCGATATCGAGCTTGTAGGCACCGAGCGCGCCGGAGAGTCCTTCGAAGTCGCCCAAAAACTGAAAGCCGGTCACACGTAGGCCGCTGGCTTTCACCTCCGCAATCGCAGCATCCACGCCATCGTGATGACCGGATAGATCTTTGGCGGAAATCATCACCTGGGTAAAGCCCGCCGCTCGCGACGCATCGAGCTTGGCCTTCAGCGAGCCGGAGAAGGTAATGGTGTCGATACCGAACTGTTCAGGAGACATTTAGCGCGCGCTCAATACAAGCTCAAGGCAGGCCCCGCCCGCGGCGATTTCGGTGACGGCACCCCGGATTTCACCACCGGACTTTTGTGTAACTGGCAAAAATCCGATCCCGTTTGCTTCCCACTCCGCTTTGGTTTTGGCCACATCGGGCGTGCCTACACCGATGCGCACGAGCGCTTCGTCCCACTCAACATCCATGCCATCGGAGGGCGGCTCGATAATTTGCCACATGAACGTTTTGCACGGGCTTTGCATTAACTCACCCTTATTAACCACGCCGAAAAACTGCCCAGCAGGAATGGTGCTAAAGCCAAAAAGGGATGCGTAAAAATCTTCCCAAGCGGCCACCCGTTCCGGTAGTACGAGCTGCACAATACCGAAAAAATGATGATCGAATCGGGTGTTCTCAATCGTTTCTGCACCAGGTAGTGGCACAAAATCCACATCGTAAATCGAAAATTCGCCGGCGCGATCAACAAAGTAAAACTCGCTGTCTCCAGGACCGCGAATGGCGGGAATGTTGAGCTCCATTTCGCGCGCCCGACCCGGCACGTCCCACGCGCCCAAGCTGATCGCGGCTTTGTGGGCGGCGGCGGCATTTTGAACACGGAAGGCAACAGCACCGACGTGGGTACTGCCCACTGCCGCTGCGGCATTAAATGGGGCATCGGGCGCCGCGTTGACGATCACGTTCATATCGCCTTGGCGGTAGAGCATTACTTCGCGAGAGCGGTGGCGGGCGATGGGCGTGAAGCCTGCGCGCTGCAAAAAAGCACCCAGCGCGAGCGGCTGGGTGGTCGCATATTCGACGAACTCGATGCCTTGAAGGGCAAGAGGGCTACTCTGTTGCATGGCGCTCCCTGTTTTGTGCGCAATTCAAAGCGCGGGGTGAGCCAGCGCTTTCCAAACATGACATTTTCTCTTTTTTACTACTAAACGAATTTTGACAGATGTGCGATATGGTTGCAAGTGTGCGATATACGCGCACGCCTGAGATATACTTTGCGGTGACAAAAAAAGATCACGATGGGACCTCAGACATGGCAGCAAATGAAAGCGTGAACAAAGCGGATTTAATCGACGGGCTGGTGCGGGGAATCTCCGTGCTCAACGCGTTCGATCGGGAGCACCCGCAACATACCGCCAGCTCGCTCGCTGCGAAGCTCGATATGAGCCGTGCGGCCGCCCGCCGCTTTTTGATTACGCTCGACCATCTCGGGCTGGCCGCCACCGATGGTCGGGTGTATTGGCTCACACCCAAAATGCTTTCGTTTTCGCTCAACTACCAAAGCGCAGAACAGCTTGTGCGCACGGTGCAGCCGCATCTGCATACGCTCATGCAAAGCATCGGCGAATCGGTGACCTTCGGCGTCATTGATGGTGACGATATTTTGTACGTGGCTCGCGCTACTGGCCCCCGATTGTTAAGCACGAACTTGGGGCCGGGGGCGCGCTTGCCACTGCAATGCGCAGCGGCCGGCTGGGCCATCATGGCTCATTGGCCTAGCGTAGACTTTAATCGCTGGCTGCAAAACGTCACCCTGCACAAATACACACCGCATAGTTTGGTGAACAAAAAAGCGCTCGAAAAACGGATGCTAAACGCACGCACCGAGGGTTATGTATTGCTTGAAAGCCAGTTTGAGTTGGGCATGCGTGGCATGAGCGCCGCAGTAACGAACGGATCGGGCAAAGTGGTGGGTGGAATTACGGTAGCAATGGCTGCGTCGGTGTGTACCCAAGAGGAGGCCGTTGCCCGCTTCGCCCAGCCGCTCAAAGAGGCTGCAGCCAAGCTCGCGAACTATTTGTAGCCGTTGAAGTTGGGTAGGTCATGCCGATGAAAATGACGGCATTTTTTGGGAGATAAATCTTGAAACCCGCGGTTTTCACGCCGCAGGTATTGATGTTTTTCCGCGCGCGTAAGTGCTTTAAGTGAAAATACCAAAGTGATCCTATAGTTTGTCGCTATGTTTAATTTTTCCGCTGGCCCCGCTGTACTTCCAAAAAGCGTTTTAGCCCACGCCCAAGCCGAGTTGCTCGATTGGCACGGCACAGGTATGAGCGTGATGGAGATGAGCCATCGTGGTCCCGAGTTTGAGCGCATACTGGCTGATGCCCTTGCAGACTTGCGCACGCTCATCGGCGTTCCCTCGCACTACAAAATTTTGTTTCTGCAAGGCGGAGGTTTTGGACAATTCGCCGGGGTGCCACTTAATCTGCTCAGTGCGGAGCAGGTGGGTAATTACGTGGTGTCTGGAGGCTGGAGCAAAGCCGCCGCCACCGAAGCCGAGCGCTACGGGCGCGTGCACATTGCGGCGAGCGGCGAAAGCACCCATTTCACCGAAATACCTGCGGCGCAAAACTGGCAGTTTTCCAGCAATATCTCCTATATTTACACCTGCTCGAACGAGACGGTGTTTGGCAACGAAATGCACGCGCTGCCCAGTTCACTGCCCGCGCCGTTGGTGTGCGATGCCTCCTCGCACTTCCTCTCCCGCCCGATTGACATTACGCAGTTCGGTTTGCTCTACGCGGGTGCGCAAAAAAATGTCGGCCCGGCTGGGGTTACGATTGTGATCGTGCGCGAAGATTTGCTTGATCGCGCGCAGGCTGGATGCCCAAGTTTTATGCATTACAAAACCATGGCCGAGCACAATTCCATGCTCAATACACCGCCGTGCTTTTCGATTTACATGGTGGGTTTGGTTTTAAAAGACTTGTTGGTCAACGGTGGACTTGCTGGCGCAGAGCGTCGCAACACCGAAAAGGCGAAGCGGCTCTACGATTGCATTGATAGTTCGCAACACTTCTCAGCGCCGGTGCGCGTGCAAGATCGTTCGCGAATGAACGTAGTCTTCCGCTCTGAAAATCCCGAAACTGATGCTGCGTTTTTGAAATTTGCCGAGGCGCGCGGCTTAAAGCAGCTCAAAGGCCACCGCAGCGTAGGCGGTATTCGAGCTTCGCTCTACAACGCGATGCCGCTGTCGGGCGTGGAGTCATTGATAGAAACCATTGTTGAATTTGAGCGTATTCAATGAACGAAATTCAAAACGCGCTGGCGTTTGTTGTCGAGCTGGAAAAGCTCAAAGCGGTGCTGCGTAAAAATAAGCCACTTGGGCTCGATCGCTATGAAAACTCGGCGGAGCACTCCTGGCAAATTTGTCTCGCGGCGATGAGTTTTGCGCCCCAGATGGGTGAGTCAGTAAATATTTCCCGCGTGATTGAAATGCTGCTCGCGCACGATATTCCCGAAATTGATATCGGCGACACTATTGTTTATGCAGGTAAAACCGTAACCGATGAAGCCGAAGAGCTAGCCGCTGCCCAGCGCTTGTTCGGCATGCTCGATAGTGAGGTGGGCGAGCGCTTGTTTGCCCGCTGGCAGGAGTTTGAAGCGGGGCAAACGCTCGAAGCCCGCTACGCCCGTGCAATGGATCGGTTGCTGCCGGTGCTGCAAAACGTACACAACAACGGACAGAGTTGGCGGGAAAACGGCATTCGGCTTGAGCAAGTTTTGCAGATGAACGAACGGATTGGTCTGCTCATGCCTAAAGTGTGGGCCGAGTTGAAGCCTAAGATCGAGTCGTGTTTCGCAACTGCGTAAACTTTACAAATGCCCGAAATCACGACCTCCGATCTTTTAGCCCTGCGCACGCAGATCGATGCGCTCGACGATCAAATCCTCGCACTCGTAAACAAGCGCGCTGCTATTGCGCAGGCGGTAGGTCATGCCAAGGCCGAGGCGGGCGACGTTCAGGCGCTTGATATTTATCGGCCCGAGCGCGAAGCACAAGTTTTACTGCGCTTGAGCACGCAAAACAAAGGCCCCTTGCCCAACTCCGCGGTAACGCGCATTCACAAAGCGATTATCGGCGCATGCATGGCGCTCGAAGCGCCGTTGCGCGTCGCGTATTTGGGGCCAGTGGGCACGTTTAGCCAGGGCGCGGTGATTCAGCACTTCGGCGGGGCTGCGGTGGCCGTTGCCTATAGCAATTTCGATACTGTGTTCAAAGCGTGTGAGCGCGAAGAAGTGGATTTAGCCGTGGTGCCGGTGGTGAATTCCACTGAAGGTTTTATTGGGCGCACGCTCGATTTGGCAGTGAACTCACCTCTAAAAGTGTGCGGTGAAATTGAGTTTCGCGTGCGCCAAAATTTATTGGTGAAAGGGGGCGGCATTGATCTAAGCAAAGTGGTGACGGTTTTCTCCCACGCCCAATCGCTCGCCCAATGCGCCAGTTGGCTCAACACAAATCTTCCCCACGCCCACCGTGAAGCCGTAGAAAGCAATGCAGAAGCGGCGCGGCTCGCGAGCACGACAGCCAACACCGCCGCCATCGCTGGCGAGCTCGCTGCGCAGGAGTTTTCGCTCGACATCTGTGCCGCAGGCATTGAAGATAACCCAAACAACACCACCCGCTTTTGGGTGCTCGGGCGAAAAGAAACTCCGCCTTCTGGGCGGGACAAAACCTCGCTCGCGTTAGCGGTGTCACACAGCGCGGGGGCTTTTCACCACACCATTGAGCCGTTCGCTCGCCACAGCGTATCGATGGCGCATATCGAATCCCGTCCGCTGCCTGGAAGCCAATGGGAATACCTCTTTTTGATTGACCTCGAAGGACACGCTAACGAACCCGCACTTGCATCTGCACTCGCTGAAGTGAAACAGCGGGCGCGGATGTTTAAGGTGTTGGGGGCGTATCCAAAAGCGATCGCGTAAGCGCCGTGGACGAACAAAGCAAAGACATCCTCTGCCCGGAATGCGATTACCGCCCCGTTGCGGAAGACCGCTGGAGCTGCATGCCATCGTGCGGCACCAGTTTTCATACCTTCTGGACGCGCGCTCTCTGCCCGGGCTGCGGATGGCGTTGGGTGCAAACTCAATGCCCGCACTGCGAATCCTTGTCTCAACATGAACTTTGGTATCGCGAGCGGCCGAGCGAGCGAACTGATACCAACATTACGACGGAAACCCCGACCACAGCATGACGCACATTGAAAATACGATTCCAGTCCCCGATTACATCCGCGCAATTGCGCCTTACGTGCCCGGGAAGCCGGTGGAAGAACTGGCTCGCGAAATGGGGCTTGACCCAGCAAAAATCGTAAAGCTTGCGAGCAACGAAAATCCGCTCGGGGCTTCACCAAAAGTGAAAGCGGCCATTGCTGCGCAACTCGATGAGCTCACCCGTTATCCCGATGGCGCGGGCTTTGCGTTGAAAGCAAAAATTGCGCAAAAGTTTGGGGTGAATCACGAAGGCATCGTGCTGGGCAATGGCTCAAACGATGTGCTGGAGTTGGCTACGCTTGCGTACTTGCCGCCGGGTGCGAGCGCGGTGTATGCCCAACATTCGTTCGCGGTATATATGTTGGCTGCACAAGCCCGTGGCGCACGTCACATTTGTGTGCCGGCAAAGCACTTTGGAGCGGATTTGGACGCGATGCTCACTGCCATCGTACCGGATACCCGCATTGTGTTTGTAGCGAACCCAAATAACCCAACCGGCACGATGCTGAACGCCTCAGAAATTGAGCGATTTATCTCAAAATGTGCTGAAATTGCGCCGCAGGTATTGCTCGTTTTGGATGAAGCGTACACCGAATATTTAACACCGGAACAGCGTGGGGATACCTTGGCGCTCGTTAAGCATTTCCCCAACTTGATGGTTACGCGCACGCTTTCAAAAGCGTATGGTTTGGCGGCGTTGCGCGTGGGTTTTGCCGTGTGTTCGCCAGAAGTAGCAGGCATGTTAAATCGCGTGCGACAGCCATTTAATGTCAATGCGCTCGCCCAAGCTGCGGCTATTGCCGCGCTGGACGACACGGACTACCTGGTGCGCAGCAAGGTCGCCAACGACGAAGGCCGCGCGCAGCTGCTTGCGGGCTTTGCTTCGCTTGACATTCCTTCGATCCCAAGCTTTGGAAATTTTATTTGCGCAGAAGTCGGTGATGCCGCCCGAATCAATTCTGAGTTGCTCGAACGCGGTGTAATCGTACGTCCCGTAGCCAACTACGGCCTACCAGCGCATTTGCGTATCTCCATTGGTACGCGGGCTGAAAACGCCGTGTTGTTGGATGCATTGCGTGTGATCCTCGCATAAACTTAGTGCGTCGAATCAGAATACGGAATCGACCCACCATTGTTTTCTTTCACTAGGAGTTAGAACATGTCGGTTGCAAAAATTATTGAACTGTCCTCAGCCTCATCGAAAAGCTTTGAAGACGCGATTGCTCAAGGCGTCGCCAAAGCCAGCGATTCGTTGAGCGACGTTACGGGTGCTTGGGTGTCCGAGCAAAAAGTAGTGGTTAAAAGTGGCAAGATTGTTGAGTATCGGGTGCAAATGAAAGTTACCTTTGTGCTCAAGGCAACCACTGCAAAAAAGAAGAAGTAGTCATTGCGTGGCGCGCCGATGACACAAATCAAAACACTTGCCGTCATCGGCGTCGGCTTAATTGGCGGCTCCCTCGCTCTCGCGCTCAAACGTGCAGGTGCGGTGCAACGCGTGGTGGGCGTGGGCCGTTCACAAGCGAATCTGGATGAGGCGCTTCGGCTCGGCGTAATTGATGCTGCGGTTTCACTTGAGGCCGCAGCGCGCGAAGCCGATGCCATTTTTGTGGCAACGCCTGTGGCGCAGATGCCACGGGTGTTCGCCGCGCTCGCGCAACATGCGCAACCCGATGCAGTGATATTTGATGGCGGCAGCACTAAACAAGATGTAGTGCTCGCAGCTCGGGCGCATTTGGGCGCGCACCTCGCGCGGTTCGTCCCTGCGCATCCCATTGCGGGCACGGAGAAAACCGGCGCCCAGGCCGCTTTCGCTGCGTTGTATGAAAAGCGAAAAGTGGTTGTTACCCCGTTACCCGAAGCGAATTCGCTCGCAGTTGAAACAGTCGCACGTATTTGGAAAACCTGCGGGGCCGAAATACGCGTGCTTACGCCTGAAAAACACGACGATATTTTTGCCGCGGTGAGCCACCTACCGCATTTGCTCGCCTTCGGCTTGGTCGACCAGCTCGCGCAATCGGGCAACGCGCCCGATTACTTCGATTACGCGGCCAGCGGCTTTAGGGATTTCACCCGCATTGCGGCGGGCTCGCCCGAAATGTGGCGTGATATTTCACTGGCCAATCGGGATGCCCTACGCCAGCAATTGGCCGCGTTCAAAATCATGATCGAGCGCTACGATGCATGGCTTGCCGAGCCCGATGCCGAGGCGCTATTTGATTCGTTCGCTCGGGCCAGCGCCGCGCGCAGGCAATGGCAGGCGGCCATCGAGCGGGGCGAGTCGCCGCGCAAGCTCTTTGAGAGCGAAGAGTAAGCGTATACTGTTGGTCAAGTTGGTCAACCCGAAGGGTGCCCCGTGGAAACCATCAATATTTACGAAGCAAAATCCCAGTTTTCGGCGTTAGTCGAGCGCGCGGCGGCGGGCGAAGAAATTATTGTCGCCAAAGCGGGCAAGCCCATGGCCAAACTTGTACCTTATGTGGCCGAGAGCTTGGCTGAGCGCCGTAAGCGCAGGCTGAAATTTTTTGGCTCGCTGAAAGGCAAGGTTTGGATTGCGGACGACTTTGATGCGCCCTTGCCGGATTCGTTTTGGTTTCCGAATCCCGATAAGTTCAAAGATATTTAGGTGAAACATGCTGCTTGATACGCATTTACTGCTTTGGGGCAGCAACGCGGACCCTCGGCTCAAGCCCAAGACGGTCAAACGCATTCTCGCGTCCGACACGATTTTTTTTTCTGCCGCCTCGATTGCTGAAATTGCAATCAAGCACGCGCTTGGAAAGCTTGAAATGAACCCGGACGAGATGATCGCTTCGGCGTTAGCCGCAGGGTTTATCGAGCTACCGGTATCCGCCAGCCACGGCGCGCGCATTGCGAAGCTGCCTGCGATTCACAACGACCCATTTGATCGAATGCTCGTTGCGCAGGCCATGGTCGAAAACATCACGCTGCTCACCTCCGACAAACTGCTCGCCACCTACGGTCCGAGCGTCGAAATCGTTTGAACATTTTTTAGGAATTTTGTGGAAAGTCTCACTCTAAAAACTGCGCCGCATGTCAAAGGCGAAATTACTTTACCCGGCTCAAAAAGCATCTCCAATCGCGCGCTTTTGCTCGCCGCCCTCGCGCGCGGCACGACTACGCTCACCGGCATGTTGGATTCCGACGATACCCGCGTGATGCGCGGCGCGCTTAATGTGCTAGGCGTGCAATGCAGCGGCGAATCGCAAGCGTTTTCGCTGAACGGCTGCGCAGGCGCGTTTCCCAAAAAAGAAGGCGCAATTTTTGTAGGCAACGCTGGCACGGCGGCCCGCTCGCTCGTGGCCACGCTTGCGCTCGCCGGCGGGCGTTATGCGGTGGATGGCGTGCCCCGTATGCGCGAGCGCCCCATCGGCGATTTGGTCGATGCGTTGCGCGTGTTGGGCGCGAACATTGATTACACAGGCAACCCCGGTTTCCCCCCGCTTTTCATCCAAACGGGCACAATTAATTTGAGCCGCCCGATCCCCGTGCGAGGGGATGTATCTTCCCAGTTTTTAACCGGGCTTTTGCTCGCGCTGCCGTTGGTCACCGCCGCGCAAAACAAGCCTGCTACGATTGAAGTGGTGGGTGAGCTCATCTCAAAACCTTACATCGAAATCACGCTTGCCATGATGGCCCAATTTGGCGTGAAAGTTGAGCGCGAAGGCTGGGCTCGCTTCCACATCCCTGCGGCGCAGTTTGGTTCCCCCGGGCACTACGCCGTAGAAGCCGATGCCTCCTCTGCATCCTATTTTTTAGCAGCAGGCGCGATTGCGGGCGACGTGACTGTGAAGGGCGTGGGTGAGGGCGCGTTGCAAGGTGATGTCGCCTTCATCGAGTCCTTGCGCGCGATGGGCTGCGTGGTAACGTGTGGCCCCGATTGGATGCGCGCACAAAAAGCCGAAGCCCTTCGCGGCATCACGTTCGACGCCAACGCGATCCCCGATGCCGCGATGACGCTCGTGCCGCTCGCCATGTTTGCCAAAGGCGAAACACGCATCACCAACATCGCCAGCTGGCGCGTGAAAGAAACCGACCGCATCAAAGCGATGGCCGCCGAAGCCCGCAAATTTGGCGCAACGATAGAAGAGGGTGCAGACTTTATTCGCGTAACCCCTGCAGCGCAGATTGTTGTGCCAAGCGTAGGGATCGACACCTACGACGATCACCGGATTGCGATGTGCTTTTCGCTCATGAGCTTGGGCGCGCGGGGGGTTGGGACGACGATCAATGATCCGAAGTGTGTGGGGAAAACGTTTCCTGAGTATTTTGGGGAACTGGCCCGACTCGTTGGGAATTGAGGTTTGAGATGGCGGATCATGTCGAGTTGCTCTCAGCATCTTTTCCTTCTGTAGTTCAACAGACGCTGGCCGAGGTGTGTGGAAGCTTGCGCAGCGATGTTTACCCGCCTCACTTTGAAAGAAATGCGAAAGTAACCGTTTGCGGGGAATCGTTGTCCGTTCTTTCGCGAACCTTCTTCAACGCGGCACCCCCAGGATATCAATCGCCGGAGGGTGGGAACGCGCATCGCTTTCGCCTCCGCGATGAGCGCGTCTCCTTAATTGCCGCGCGTCCTCGTTCACGTGAGGTTTACGCTTGTATTCAGTCCCGCGATTGCAGTGGCTACAGACGCATTGAGTACGTCGGACTCGTTCTCAATGGAACCCATGAGTGGTCAATTCCATTTTTGTTCCAACTTGCTACTGACTACGTTCCCGCGATTTCAGAGCGTGTCTTCGTCCGCCTTCCCACTCTTACAGCGCTACGAAAAGAGCAAATTCGCGCCTTCGCTGCGCAGAACGCTATTTGGCTCAACACGCTTGCGCATCAAGTTGTAACGCGCTGGGATTGGCATGCGAAATGTTGGTATCGAGAAGCGGGCGGTGTCGAACACTACGAACGTCTCGGTGATTTCCCCGCGTACCGAACACTTTCGCATTTCGGTTTGTGGCCGCAAAAAGTTGGATATCGACCGCTTCGAGCCGTGTAGCGGGCGTAGGGTGCGCACCGCTCTTGTGCGCTCCATTGGTTGATCCACGTACAACCGCGCTCACGCGCTGGTGCGCACGAAGGGCAGTGCACACCCTACCAATCGAGCAAATACCTGCGGCGCAAAATGGGGATTTTCTGGGAGATATCTGTCAGAAAATGCCCATTTTGCGCCGCAGGTTTTGGGCGTTCCAATTCGTTCCAACGCGTGAAACAATAGCGGCATGAGCGCACACAACCATGATGTCCACGATCACGCGCCCCACGCCCCCGCGCATGAGGCGGCGCACGCCCATTCCCACGGCCACGAATTTCCGCATGGCGATCACGCGCACGATTTCAGCCAAAGCGCGAAGCGGCTGAAATGGGCGTTTGCGCTCACCGCTGGTTTCATGCTGGCCGAAGTGATTGGTGGTTGGGTTTCTGGCTCACTCGCGTTGATTGCCGACGCGGGACACATGCTCACCGATGCGGCTTCGCTCGGCTTGGCGATTTACGCGCTTAAGGCGAGCGCGCGCCCGGCGGACGCGACGCGCAGCTACGGCTTTGGGCGCATGCAGGTGTTAGCCGCGTTCGTCAATGGCATTTCGCTCATCGCGCTCGCAGTTTGGATTTGCGCGGAGGCGGCGCTGCGCGTTGCCCATCCCGCGCCAATTTTGGCCGAGCCCATGCTCGCAATCGCGCTGCTCGGGTTGGTCGTGAATATCATCGCGTTTTTTATTTTGCATGGTGGCGATCAGCGTGATCTGAACATGCAAGGTGCGGTTGCGCACGTGCTAGGCGACTTGCTGGGCTCTGTGGCTACGATTATCGCAGCGGTCGTCATCCTGAAAACCGGCTGGTACCCAATTGATCCAATCCTCTCTGTGCTGGTGGCACTGTTAATCGTGCGCGCGGGGATTAAAGTTACCAAGCAATCGGCGCACATCCTTCTGCAAGGAGCGCCCGAACCGATCGATTTAGCTGCGCTTGAAGCGGGCATGCGCCAAGCCGTGCCCGGTTTGGCTGGCATTCATCATGTGCATCTTTGGTCGCTCACACCGCAGGAGCGGGTGATGACGTTGCATGCTGAGCTCTCCGATGGCGCGCAAGCGGATGCGGTGATTGCAGGTATCGGGGCGTTTCTCAAAGCCGAGAAAGCGATCACCCACGTTACCGTGCAAGTGGAAAACGAAGTGTGCAACGAGCGGGAATAAGCAATACCTGCGGCGTAAAACCGGCACTTTTTACGATTTATCTCCCCAAAAATGTGCTTTTTAGCCACTTTGACCCCTTCGTTGCACCGCATCAAAATCTCGGCAATAATCACCGCTTAGCCTAAAAAATCAACCCCTTATCAGGAAACCCACATGACTTCCCGTCGCAATACGCTTGCCGCGCTTTCCGGCATTGCTGCTTCGCTGATGCTTTCAGCCTGCGGACAAAAAGAAGAGCCCAAAAAAGTAGAAGCACCCGCTGCCGCCCCCGTGGCTGCGGTGCCTGCACCAAAGCCTGAGCCGCTAAAAATGGCGTGGGTATACATCGGCCCAGTGGGTGACCACGGCTGGACGTACGCACACGATTTAGGTCGCAAAGCGGTAGAGAAAGAGTTCGGCGATAAAGTGAAAACTTCTATCGTTGAAAAAGTGCCAGAAGGCGCCGACACCGAGCGCGTAGTCCGTGATTTGGCCGCGCAAGGCAACAAAATGATTTTTGCCACCTCTTTCGGATACGGCGAAGGCATGATGAAAGTGGCCTCCGACCCAGCCTACAAAGACGTGAAATTTGAACACGCTACCGGCTACAAAACCGCGCCCAATTTGCGCGTGTACCAAGTGCGCATGTACGAAACGGCGTATCTGGCAGGCGTAGTTGCGGGTAAAGTGACTAAAACCAACAAGCTTGGTTTCGTAGGCTCCATTCCAATTCCTGAAGTGCTACGCAATGCAAACGCATTCTTGCTCGGCGCGCAATCGGTCAACCCAAAAGCCACGCTTAATATCGTGTGGATCAACTCATGGTTTGATCCGGGCAAAGAAAAAGAAGCGGCCGAGGCGATGATCGCCCAAGGCGCAGACGTATTGATTCAAAACACCGACTCCACCGCTGTGGTGCAAACGGCTGAAGCCAAAGGCAAAAAAGCCTTCGGTTGGGATTCGGACATGAGCAGCTTCGCGCCTACAGCGCACTTGGCCTCCAGCGTAATCAACTGGGGCCCGTACTACGTGCAAGCAACCAAAGAAGCGTTGGCCGGCACATGGAAAGAAGGCTCGTACCTTGGCGGTTTGAAAGAAGGCTTGGTGGGTTTGGATAAAGTCAATCCGGGCCTTCCACAAGACGTACGTGAGTTAGTGGCCGCAAAATCGAAAGAAATCTCTGATGGCACATTGCTCCCATTCGCAGGCCCCATCATGGGCCAAGATGGCAAAGAGCGTGCAGCCAAAGGTGCATCCCTTGACGCAAAAGCCATGGACAGCATGGACTTTTTGGTCAAGGGCGTAACCGGCAAATTGCCTGCTAAGAAGTAAGTCGGAAATACCTCTTTTCCCGTTGGGGAAAGAGGATGGATTGAGTGCAAAATAGGGACTGATTTCAGTCCCTATTCTTATTGCAATCATGGCCGAAAAAACTATTCACCCTGCTCCACTTTCGCAGTGGATTATCGATCTTTGGCAAGCCGCAGGCGCGAGCGAAACGGAAGCCCGCCGCTGTGCGGAGCACTTAGTCTTAGCCAATCTTTCGGGACACGATTCCCACGGCGTAGGAATGATTCCGCGCTATGTCGATTCGCTTTTAAACAACGAATTGCAACTGAACCAAACCGTAAGCCTCGCCCACGATGCGGGCGCGGTGATCACTGTGGACGGCAAGCGGGGCATGGGCCAACACGTAACGCACCAAGCGATGGAAATTGCCATCGCGCGGGCCAAAACCCACGGCGTATGTGTATTAGGTTTAAAAAATTCCCACCATCTCGGGCGCGTGGGCCATTGGGCCGAGCAAGCGATTGCTGCGGGCTTGTGCTCGGTGCATTTCACCAACGCCTGCAGCCAATGGTGGGTCGCGCCGCACGGTGGCGCAGAAGGGCGGTTCGTCACCAACCCCTTCACTGTTGGCATCCCCATGCCTGGGAAAGAGCCCATCGTATTAGACTTTGCAACCTCCGCGATCGCCCAGGGCAAAGTGCGCGTGGCTTACAACAAAGGCATAGACGTACCGCCGAATTCGTTAATCGATTCAAACGGCGCACCGACGAATAATCCGGGCGTGTTGTTCGAGCCCGTAGAGGGTAAGTTAGGCGCGCTCATTACAACCGGCGCGCACAAAGGCTACGCACTGGCAATGGTGTGTGAGCTCTTAGGCGCAGCGCTCACGGGCGGCGAAACTACGCGGCCAGAAACGCGGCCGGTTCACGCGGTGTGGAACAACATGCTCGCAATAGTTTTTGATCCCAAAAAATTGGGTACGGAAAGCGTGTTTGGTAACGAGGCTGCCGCATTTATCGAGTGGGTAAAAAGCGCACGTAAGCAACCCGGTGTCGAAGAAATTTTGATGCCCGGCGACCCAGAGCGCATCGCGAGAAAAGCGCGCGCCAATGGATTTTTGATTGACACTGAAACCCTCGCGCAAATGGATCGCGCAAGCGAAAACATTAAGAGAAAATGCGGCGCGTCGCCCGGTGCAATTTCGCCACTCGCAAAGTAGATTCGGAAGTCAAAACCTATGGCTAAAAAGAGATATTTTTTGGGAGATCTTGGCTGAAAAGTGCCGTTTTTGCGCCGTAGGTATTGCATACTCATCCCCTCTTTTGGGTTGAGGGCGCGCATTGTAAGCGCAGTGATGAAAGCTGCCAGAGATTCAACGCGCAGGTTAGCTTTGCGCAACCCCCCCCCCCGCTATTTCTGCGGTGCCATGATTGGGGAGGCGATTAACCTATATGGCGTGGCCACGACTTTCACCAGCGAACGCCAACCCTTGCGCAACCTTAACGGCGTGAAATCGTGAACCCCATTCTTTACCGGAGAAACTACGAGCCGTAGAGTCTGCTCGAACAGGTATATTCTGAATTCATACGTGTTCGCACGAAGAAACCGACCATTCCACGCCCCAAAATATGCTCAGTTCCTCTCTCTCTAAGCGAATAACGCGTAGTTTTCTCTGTGCGCTGGCTACAAGCGCCGCTGCAGTGCTAGCCCAAACCAGGCCGATCAACGATACCGGACAAACGCTGTGCTACGACGGGGCGAACGCGCCTGCTGCCTGTAGCGCCACCCTCGGTGGCGATGGCGGCGTAAACCCCCGCCAAGATGGCCGCTACGGGCGCGATGCCGCGGCGGCTGCGGGGCAGCTCACCAAGATCGGCGCGGGCGATGCGGGGTTTGATTTCACCAAAATTGCGAACAACGGTAGCGCTCTTCCCGCCAGCGCCGTGCTCGGCAGCGGCTCAACAGATTGGGCGTGTACGCGCGACAACGTGACCGGGCTTACGTGGGAAGTAAAAACATCGAGCGGGTTGCGCAGCAGTGCGCACAACTACAGTTGGTACTCTACCGACGCGACCAGCAATGGTGGCGACGCAGGCGGGCTTGGCACCGATACCTGCGGAGGAACTTTATCCGCCCCGCTTTACAACAATCAATGCAATACTCAAAATTTCACCGCAGCCGTAAACGCTGTTAGGCTATGCGGACGAAGCGATTGGCGAGTACCGAGATCGAACGAGTTGCTCTCGATCGTGAACGCGGGGAGGGCAGGCCCGGCCATCGATGTGGCCTATTTTCCCAACACAAGTGGAACACTAGAAGTGTCATTTTGGAGTGCGTCGATTTACGCGGGCAGCCCAGATCTGGCGCGGTCAATAAATTTTTATATTGGTCGTCCATATTCCTTTTTTAAATCCACCATCCTCGCAACGCGGCTTGTGCGCGGCGGCCAGTGATTTCACGCTTTTTGACGAACTCGCATATGCTCCCTCGCGCTATTTCCATCTCGTTGTGCTCGTTCCGAGCGTTCAGTGCGTTCGTGCTGGCCGCAACCGCCGTCGCGCCCAGCCTCGCCACCTGTCCCGCCAATTCAGGGATGAGCCCTACGCCCACCGCCGATTTCGCAATAAATGGCGACAGCACCGTTACCCACAGAACCACTAACCTCATCTGGAAGCAATGCTACGAAGGGCAAAGTGGCGCATCCTGCGCTACGGGCACAGCCGGCGAATTCACCTGGAGCAATGCGCTCAGCGCTGCTAAAAATAGCAGCTTCGCGGGCTTCACCGATTGGCGTGTACCTAGCAAGCAAGAGTTGGAGAGCATCGTAGACGACACGTGCAGCAACCCGGCGATCAATGTGGGAGTGTTCCCCGGAGTTTCTGTGAGTACTTTTAGTTGGACAAGCACTACTTTTGTAAACCAGACGGACCTCGCGTGGGGCGTCGACTTCACCCCAGGCTATCCCGATGGTAGAAAAAAAGCAGATGGCTCGTTCGGAGCAGTGCGACTCGTGCGTGGAGGACAATCATTTGACGGACTGAATCCAAGCCCACCTGCGCCCGCTGCGGTTGCCGCTGCGGTACCATCACTTTCGATTTTGGCACTAGCAATACTTAGCCTGTTGGTTGCAGGCATAGCGGGCGCGCGTGCAGGTCGTAGCTAGCGTTTTTTATGAAATACCTGCGGGAGACCTCTGCACAACTCAATGTTTTTTCGCCGCGGGGTCGAACCGGCATTCTTCTGAGCGCACCTTGCGCCCAAGTTGATGTTTTGCGCCCCTTTTCAGGCGCTTTTTGCGCTCTTTACCCCGGATTTGCTTTCAGTAGACGGATTGATTCCCCGAGCCGCTCCAATTTCAAAATTTTGTTGCCCGCTCTGAGCAAGTTCAGGCACACGCTTTTGACCACCAACTGCGCGTGTACCTTCACCGTGGAGAAGTAGCTGGCCCTGTCCATGCGAAACATTCGCTTCAATGTGCCGTTGGTTTGCTCCACGATCCAGCGTGTTTTACTCATTACCTTGTTGGCGTTGATTTGCCGCTCACGCAACGGCTTGCCACGGTAGCCTTTGTGCATGATGGCGCTTTTGATCTTTTTGCCACGCAAGCGCCCACGATTGGCTCGACTACTAAATCCTTTGTCAGCATACACGCGCGCTGGGGTGAAGTCTGCCGCATCAACCGTTTTGCCAAAGTGGCGCATCTCGCTTTCGTTGGCAGGGGCGGTGTGTACACCGCGAACATAGCCGTCGTTGCTATCGACTGCAAAGTACCCGCGAAAGCCGAAGTAGTACTTCGACCCTTTCTTAACCCAGCGCGCGTCGGGGTCGGCGCTGTGCACGTGGGCAACGAGCTTTACCTGCGCGCTCACCACTTCTGCCACTTGCGTAGCGGGTGCAGCCTCAGGTGCAGACCCAGATGTAGCACCAGATGTAGCACCATCGGGTTCATCGTTTTGGTCGTGCTCGGCGCTATGCGCTAACTGCCCTTCGATAACGGGGTAGCCACTGTTGGGCCGTGCCGCTGAGGCAATGAGTGTGGCATCGATCACCGCTGCCGGGGCGTTTTTAACCATCAGCCCGCGCCGTTGTAGCTGAGCATTGACTTGTGCCAAGAGTGCGTCCATGCGCCGCGCTTCAATCAGGCGGTTTCGATACCGACACAGAGTGCTCTCGTCGGGGATCGGATCGTTTAGGCTTAACCCGCAGAATTCGATGAAATCCAGCCGCACATTGAGCGCCTCTTCGAGCTTAGGATCCGACAAGCTATGCCACTGCCCGAGCAGCAGTGCTTTGAACATCATGACTGCATCAAATGGAGTTTGCCCTCCTTTGCACACCGGCGTTTGGTCGCGCTTGTAGATGCCTTCACACAATGGACGCAGCGCTTCCCAGTCAAT
>JANMDS010000513.1:0-5268 GCA_031376405.1 Betaproteobacteria bacterium | reverse complement strand
GTGCAAACGCGGCTCAATACGCCGATGCTCGACGTGGAATATAGGCGCGATGTCAAGCCTATTTTTCAGCGCGCGTGCGTTCAGTGCCATAGCAAGTCCGGCAGGCAGGAAGCAAATCTCGCGCTTGACGACGATAACCTTACCGATGGCTACGAAGGTACCTATTTAGCGTTGGCGTGGGATCAAGCGGCGATTCGCGGCGTTAAGCCCGTAATCGGTACATGGCGCCAGGAAAACGCCTCGCGTTACGTGCGCAAGTTTCAATCGCGCCGCAGCTTACTCGCTTGGAAAGTGTTTGGCAAACGCCTAGACGGTTGGACGAACGCAGACCATCCAACAGAATCCGTCCTCGGCGATGCGACAACATTGCCTGCAGGCGCCGACCCGAACGAGGCCGACATCGATTTTGTAGGCACAATCATGCCCCCGCCCGGCGCTGGCGTCGCGCCGCTCACCGATGAAGAAAAACTCACCATCGCGCGCTGGATCGATTTGGGCGCGCCTTCCGATCACGCAGATGCGCAATACGCGCGCTACGGTTGGTTTTCCGACGAATTAAAACCCACACTCTATCTGCCGCCACCATTGATTTCATTCGGCACAAACCCTGCGCAGATGACGATTACGTTTAGCGCGCACGATCATTACTCCGGTATTGATTGGCCGGCAATGTCTGTAAAAGCAAGTTTCGAGGTGGACGGTTTAGCGGCTGGGTCCGAGCTCGCACAACTCTTTACTGCGCCCGATGGTGGCGTGCGCGCGTATGCGCTACGCACACTGCCACCGCTCGGCAGCACCGGCGAGATTACGGTTCGCGTGCGGGATATGCAGGGAAATGTAAGCGAGCGCGTGCGAAGATTCATCGTGCGTTAGGCAATTGCGTGGTCAGCGCCTAAAACCTGCGGCGCAAAAACAGCATTTTCTGGGAGATATTTCCTGAAAACCGCTGTTTTTGCGCCGCAGGTATAGAAACCAATAGCAATAAAAAAACCGGCGTTTGCCGGTTTTCTTTGTTTGACGAGGACCTCATTTCTAAAATGGAATGTCATCATCGAAATCGTCCATCTTCGCAGGCTTTTTCGCAGCCGGTGCGCCGCTTGGCGCTTGCCGCGCAGGAGCGGGCGCACGGCCACCACCACCCGATTCACCACCGTTGTCAAATGAAGCCTCTCCGCCAGAGCCGCCACCGGGTTTCGTGCCCATCATTTGCATGCGGTCGCCTCGAATCCGAGTCATATATTTTTTCTCGCCTGTGGCTTTATCGTCCCACGAGTCGTAACTAATGCGCCCTTCTACATATACCGAACTGCCTTTTTTTAAAAATTCGCCGCACACTTCGGCCGTGCGGCCAATGAACTCTACGCGATGCCAGTCTGTTTTTTCTTGCTTGGTACCTTGCTTATCTTTCCACGTTTCGGTGGTGGCTAAGGCGAGCGTGGCGCTGGCCTCGCCGCTGGGCAAATAGCGCATTTCGGGGTCTTTACCCAGATTGCCAATTAAGATTACACGATTTACTGATGCCATTAAATTCTCCCTATTTCCTAGGCGGCGGCTGCATGCCCCACGCCACAACCAACCACATCGCGCATAACGCCGCGCACAACCAGAATACCGAATTATCACCCAAGCGTTTCGTTACCACGCCGCCCAAAATGCCCCCTAAAAATAAACCCATTGCTTGCGTCGTGTTGTACACGCCCAGTGCAAAGCCTTTCATGTGCGCAGGCGCGAGCCGTGAGACAAGGGATGGCTGCAAGGCTTCGAGCAGGTTGAAGGCGAAGAAAAAGGCGAGCAAAAACACAATCAGTGCAATGCGCCCTGCCTGGGCGGCGAGCGGCGCAAACGCAAATGTGAACAGCAAAATCGTTACGCCCAACAAAAATACACTTCGGATTTTGCCTTTTTTTTCCGCGGCAATCATCGCCGGCACCATCAGTGCGAACGAAACCAACAACACCGGCAAATACACCCAACCATGTTGCGCAGCGGGCAGCTGCCCATATTGCACGAGCAAGGGTGGAATTACGACAAACACCGCCATCAAGGTGCAATGCAAAACGAAGACGCCAAAGTTAAGCCGGAACAGCTGCGGATGGAAGAGCACATCGCCATGATGAATCGCTTCGGCAGGCTCTGGGGCAGCAGTGGCATCGGGCACTTGTGTGGTGAGCACAGCAATGGCCAATAACGCAAAAACCGCCGTAATCCAAAAAATGCCTTGCACACCAATCGACGCTGCGAGCGGTGGCGCAACCACCAGGGCCAGTGCAAACGTAATTCCAATGGAACCCCCCACCATGGCCATGGCTTTTGAGCGAACCGCATCACGCGTGTGATCGGCGACGAGCGCCGTAATCGCCGAAGACACAGCGCCCGCGCCCTGTAGCGCCCGTCCTAATACCACGCCAGCCACCGAGGTAGAAAGCGCTGCTACGACGCTGCCGACGGCAAAGACTAGCAAGCCAACAATAATCACGGGTTTGCGCCCAAATCGATCCGACGCCGCACCGTAGGCAATATAAAAAAGCGCTTGCGTGAGCCCATAAATCGATAGCGCCAACGCCACCATGTACGAAGCCTCGCCGCCTTGAAGCGCACGGCCATAAATGGCGAACACGGGCAATATGGAAAATAAGCCGAACATGCGCAAGGCGTAAATACTGGCCAGCGCAAGCGCGGTTTTGCGTTCTTGCGCGGTCATAGAGGTGGGGGAGTTCGACAAGTTTCGGAGGGAACTTTTTGGTACAGATCTAAGATTATAGGGTGGTGAAGCAAAACAAAAAAGAGCGCGGCATCCAATCGCACTTAAGCTCCAGCGCGCTCGATAAAACGCTAGCCGATATTCTGTTTGCGCTACGATGCTAGGTTTTGCGTAATCCGAGTCCTGTGCCGAAACCCAAACTAGCCCCTGTGCCCGAAAAATCCTTACAAACCGTAGTGGGCGATTTCCTGCGTGTTCGGGGCGCGCGGACTCACAATTTAAAAAACATTTCACTCGATATTCCGAAGCATAAGCTCGTAGTGATTACTGGGCTATCCGGTTCTGGGAAATCTTCATTGGCGTTTGATACGCTTTACGCTGAAGGGCAGCGTCGGTATGTGGAGTCGCTCTCGGCGTATGCGCGACAATTTTTGCAATCGACCGATAAGCCGGATGTCGATCTGATTGAAGGGTTGTCACCAGCCATCTCCATCGAGCAAAAGGCAACGAGCCACAACCCGCGCTCTACTGTGGGCACGGTGACAGAGATCCACGATTACTTGAGGCTGCTCTACGCGCGCGTGGGCGACCCGCATTGCCCGACTCATGCCATTAAGCTCGACTCGCAATCAATCTCCCAAATGGTCGATCATGTGTTGGCGATGCCTACCGATACGAAACTGGCGATCATATCGCCCGTGGTAACCCAGCGCAAGGGTGAGCATGCTGACGTGTTGATGGAGTTGCGCGCTAAAGGTTTTACTCGACTGCGGGTGAATGGAAAGTTAGTTGAAATCGACGCGGTGCCTAAGCTTGCCAAGACCCACAAACACTCCATCGACGTGGTGGTGGACCGCGTAAATGTGATGCCGGATTTGAAGCAGCGTCTTGCGGAAAGTTTCGAGACCGCGTGTCGCGAAGGCAACGGCCGTGCCCTGGTGATGGATCTGGACACCAATGAAGAACGGCTCTTTTCCACCCGATTTGCCTGCCCAATTTGTGACTTTTCTGTGGCAGAAATGGAACCACGGCTGTTTTCGTTTAACTCCCCCGTTGGGGCCTGCCCGACCTGCGATGGTTTAGGCGTAATGGAGTTTTTCGATCCCAAACGCGTAATCGTAAATGATGCGATTTCGCTTGCGGCGGGCGCAATCAAAGGCTGGGATCGACGCAATCATTTTTACTTCCAACTCATTCAGGCGCTGGCTAAACATTACAAATTTGACGTTGAAAAAGTGTGGAAAGATTTACCCGAGGCGGTGCGTAGTGCCGTGCTGTTCGGCAGCGGCGAAGAAGCGCTAACCTTTGACTATGTTTCTGAAAAAGGCTTTACCCAAAAGCGCAAACACCCTTTCGAAGGCGTGATGCCCAACATGGAGCGTCGATACCGCGAAACGGAATCGCAGGCGGTGCGCGAAGAGCTTTCAAAGTACTTGCATAAGAAAGAATGCACCGATTGCAAAGGCGCGCGGTTGAAAATTGAAGCTCGCTTCGTAAAAGTGGCCAACAGGGGCATTTATGAGTTGAGCCATTTGGCGCTTTCCGATTTAGTAGAGTGGTTTGCAGCGCTCAGTTTGAAAGGTAACAAGGCGCAAATCGCTGAAAAAATCGTGATTGAAATTCGCAATCGGTTACGATTTTTAGTTAACGTGGGCTTGAAATATTTATCCCTTGATCGTTCGGCGGAAACGCTCTCCGGTGGCGAGGCCCAACGTATTCGCCTCGCATCGCAAATTGGCTCAGGCTTAACGGGCGTAATGTACGTGCTCGATGAACCTTCGATCGGCTTGCATCAGCGGGACAATGATCGTCTGCTCGAAACGCTCAAGCATTTACGAGATTTGGGCAATAGCGTGTTGGTCGTGGAGCACGACGAAGATGCGATTCGTGCGGCGGATTGGGTGATTGATATGGGGCCGGGCGCCGGCGTGCACGGTGGGGAAATTGTTGCCCAAGGCATCCCCGATGTGATCTGCGCGACGAGCGCTTCGGTTACGGGTCAATTTCTTTCCGGCGCGCGAGCGATTGCGTTGCCGAAAAAACGCCACCACGCCAATCCGCAAAAAATGCTCACGATAAAAAAAGCGAGCGGCAATAATTTGAAGGGTGTAACCGCATCGTTTCCCGTAGGCCTGCTTACGTGCGTTACAGGTGTGTCGGGCTCGGGTAAGAGCACGCTGGTGAACGACACGCTCGCGCGAATCGTATCCCGCCATGTGTATGGCTCCACAGACCAGCCCGCGGAGTTTTCCGCAGTAACAGGGTTGAGCGAATTCGACAAAATTATTAACGTCGACCAAAGCCCCATCGGGCGCACGCCCCGTTCCAACCCTGCCACCTACACCGGGTTGTTCGCGCCCATTCGAGACTTGTATACCCAAGTGCCGCAAGCGCGCGAGCGGGGCTACGGGCCGGGGCGCTTTTCCTTCAATGTGAAAGGCGGGCGCTGCGAAGCTTGCGAAGGCGATGGCGTAATCAAAGTAGAAATGCACTTTTTGCCCGACGTGTATGTGCCGTGCGATGTGTGTCACGGTAAACGCTACAACCGGGAAACCTTGGAAATTCAC
>JANMDS010000504.1:0-4381 GCA_031376405.1 Betaproteobacteria bacterium | reverse complement strand
GAACTCAACCACCTTGAGGCGGGGCTCAACAGATTGTGCCGCCAGCGTGCTCACACACAGAAAAGCGCCGCACAGCGCAACAAATGACTTCATAGTCGTCTCCTAACTTTTCTCAAGTATGTCATCACAACGCAGCAAATTCGGTTGACGATGACCGTATTTCTGCGATCAAAGGTAACAAAAATTTTCACACTGCCCCGTTACGCTGAGCAAGTGTTCCCGTTGAGAGACAGAAACGCTGTTGCAGCACTGGAATGTCCAAGCCACGACTGGACAAGCATGAATTTTCAAAAACACCTATGGCAAACTCGAAATTATGATGATCCGCTCTCTGCTCGATACCGATTTATACAAATTTACTATGATGCAAGTGGTGTTGCACCACTTCCCCAGTGCGCAGGTGGAGTATCGTTTTAAGTGCCGCAACAAGGGAATTGATCTGACGCCCTACGTTGAAGAAATCCGCGCCGAGGTGGCCGAGTTAGATGGCCTGCGTTGCTCGGAAGATGAGCTTGCTTATTTGCGCAGCTTGCGCTACATCAAAGCCGATTTTGTCGAGTTCATGGCGCTTTTCCATTTCAACCGTTCAGCGGTGGAGATTAAGCTCGCCGATCAAGCGAAATTTCCAGGCGAAATTGAAATCAACATTCGTGGCTCTTGGCTGCACACCATTCTCTACGAAATTCCGATTTTGGCGATCGTAAATGAGGTGTATTTTCGCGATACGCAACCGCATGCAAATTTCGAAGAAGGCCGCTTGCGGCTTGCCAATAAATTGAAGCTTGCGAAGGAAACACCTGGAGATATTGGATTTACCTTCACCGATTTCGGTACCCGCCGCCGCTTCTCCTATGCGTGGCAGGAAAGTGTGTTGCGCACCTGTAAAAGCGAGATGGGCGCGCTGTTTGTAGGCACGAGCAACGTGCATTTCGCCCGCACCCAAGGCATGACAGCCATTGGCACGATGGCCCACGAATACTTACAAGCCTGCCAAGCGCTCGGCCCGCGGCTGATTGATTCTCAAAAATATGCCTTCCAAAAATGGGCCGATGAGTATCGGGGCGATTTGGGCATTGCGCTATCCGATGTAGCCGGTATGAAGGCGTTCATCCGCGATTTCGATTTGTATTTCTGCAAACTTTTCGATGGCGCGCGGCACGATTCTGGCGACCCCTTCGGTTGGGGCGAGGAACTCATCGCCCACTACCACGCCATGCGCATCGACCCGCGCACCAAAACGCTCGTATTTTCCGACGGGCTCACCGTGCAAAAGGCCATTGATTTGTGCAAACACTTTTCCGGCCGCGCAAAATTAGGCTTCGGCATCGGCACGAATTTGACCAACGACTTAGGCTACGAGCCGCTGCAAATCGTGATCAAAATGGTGCGCTGTAATGGTCAGCCCGTAGCAAAGGTAAGCGACACGCCGGGCAAAACCATGTGTGATGATGTGGGGTATTTAACCTATCTGAAGCAAGTGTTCGAAATTGCAAGCTAAAAAATGGGAAAACCTGCGGCGTAAAAGAAGCATCTTTCGGCAGATATCTCCTGAAAAGTGCTTGTTTTACGCCGCAGGTTTTTCATGTTTCCCCCTTCAAAAACAGTGAAGCCAGCTACAAATTCTAATTAAACCTGGCGCGTTCAAATCAGATTGACCGTGGTGCGTCTCCTATTGCGCTATTGCGATTCGTTCGAGATGCACCGGCACATATTTGTGCCAAGGTGTTCCGGCAAAAGCGTCTCGGTCGGCGGTGGTGGTGAGCTCATTTAATGAGATGCCCCGTCGATCGAGCGTGCCGTCCGCAAGGTGGTAGTCGAGCCCGTGGCCATTGGGAAGGGAGACGTGTCCGCGTTGCAGATCGTCGGTAATCTCAATGGGAACGTTAGCTGTTGCGCGGGCGGTGCGCAGTTGCACCCACTCGCCCTCGGCGCACCCGAGCGCAGCGGCATCTTGCGGATGAATCCTTAAAACGCTGAAGCCGCCTTTTTTCAAACTTTCCGGATCCCGAATCGAGGTGTTGCTTGTGGTGGCTCGGCGCTCGCCCGCGGAGAGGATGAACGGGTAGTCGGCGCTTTGCGGAGGCAGTTTGCTGTCGATCGTAGCGAGCTCGTCTAGCATTTCTTTAATGTGTAGATTGATTTTGTGATCCGGCAATTTCACCGCATTCCAACTGTCCGCATAATCGCTCACCGCAAAAATAACGCCCGAAGGGCAATTAAGAATCGCATCAAAAAGCCGATTGCCCCCCGCGAGCTTGGCCCCGCCAAAGCCTGCGCCGGTTGCCGCCGCTGGCTGCGCGCGTACGTAAAGTTGGCTGATGCCCCAGAGCGATGCGGCCGGGGCCAGACCCACAGGAAGACTTTGCCCCAAGGTGCGATACAAGACCACCGGCGCATAGCGCGCGATCTCTTTATTGCGCATGGATTTCCAGGCAAAGGCTAGGCCGAATGCCGTTTTACCCATGCCCGCTGCCGTACGCAAAAAGGCGTAGTCAGTATCGCGCAATTCACCCATCGCTTCGAGAAGCCGCGCGTGAATTTCCGCTTCCGGAAGCGTGCCAGGGCGAGGGGGAAAGAGTGGGTGACGTAGGTGAAACCCATTGCGCGAAATTTCGAGGTTAAAAAAAGTTGCCTCGGCTTTTTCAAACTGACTGCTCGCCGGTAACACGTAATCGGCTTGCCGCGCGGTTTCTGTCATGGCGACATCGATTACCACGCTGCACTCCAACGCGCGCAACGCTTGCCGCATGCGCTGACTATCGGCCAAGGAGTGCACGGGATTTGCGCTTTCAATCCACATCGCGCGAAAGCGCTTGGGATGCTCCGAGAGAATTTCATCTGGGATGACATTGCACGGGATCAAGCCCATGATCACTTTCGATCCGGTAACGGGGCTGTGCGTCCACTGCCGGGGCGCTGCGACCCCGCGTTTTACGCTTGATTTTTCTAGGCTACGCTTTGAGCTGGAGAGATTCAGCAGCGGCACAAACGCGTTGTTTGCCCCGGCCTTGCCGTAATTGCCCGTAAGCAACCACACCAGCCGATTGAGATAACTGTTAAGGGTAGAGTGCAAATTCATTTGCACGCCGAGATCTTCGATCATCGATACGCTCTTCGCGCTCGCGATGCGCCGTGCGGCGGCGCGCAAGAGCGCTTCATCTACGCCGCAGGTTGCAGCGCAGTGCGCGATATCAGTTTTTTTCAGCGCCGCTTCTACTTCCGCATAGCCTGTCGTGTGTGCTGCAAGCCAGCTGGTCGCAACCAACCCTTCTTGGATCAAAATTGCGCTGAGCGCGCTTAAACACCATGCATCAGTGCCGGGCTTAACGACCAGATGAATGTCTGCCATCTTGGCGGTCTCGCTGCGTCGTGGGTCGATCACGATGATCGCGCGATTAGGGTCGTTTTGCATCTCTTGCAGTATTGATCGCGAGCGGGCAAATCCGTGGGATTGCCACGGATTTTTTCCTAAAAATACGGCGACCTCGCAATGCTCAAAATCGCCGTGGACTGGCGCGCCCATCATCTTGCCTTGCACTAAGGCTTCGCCCGTTTTTTCTTGTGCCAGCGGGTTTGATCGGTACTGAATCCCCAGCGCTTTGATCGTGCTGTCCGCGTAGGTGCCACCGAGATGATTGCCCTGGCTACCACCGCCGTAATAGAGGATACTTTCGCCGCCATGCTTGCGCTTTATCGCAGTTAATTTTTCGGCAATTTCACGAATCGCAGTGTCCCAATCGATGTTCTCATACTGCCCATCGGGCATGCGTCGCTTGGGCGAATCGATGCGGTCCGCGCCGTTTTGATAAAAGTCCATGCGCTGCGATTTTTCGCAAATGTAGCCTTGCGAGATGGGGTGAGATTTATCGCCCTTAATTTTGACGATGCGGCTTTTATCCGTCTTAATCTCCAGCCCGCAATTGAGCGCACAAATGATGCATGCCGTTTTCTTCCAGAGTTCTGCTTCAATCTGGGCATCGATGGGATTCATACGCGGATTTCTTCAAAAGTTTCGGGTAACCCGATGGGATCGGGCAATAGAGTCTAACAGTGTCTTTTGGAAAAGCGTGGGCAAATTCTTTCGATATTTTTACGCGTCCTACGCCACCGAGCGAAGGTCGGAAAGTATTCTGCCACGCTCACGCACATGGAGACGGAGAGCCCACAATGATCTGTGCGCTGATGCCCTCGAAAAGCGCGGACATCTAAACGCTGAAATACCTGCGGCGTAAAAAAGCGCGCTGGCCTCAAACTCCAAGTGCAACACATTGAATAAAGGACAATGGTTGCATGGGAACACAGTACACACAGTTAAGCGTTGAAGAACGCGCCTTGTTTCAAGCAAAACTCGAATCTGGCTTATCGATACGTCAGATCGCCC
>JANMDS010000465.1:0-1801 GCA_031376405.1 Betaproteobacteria bacterium | reverse complement strand
GGTGCTTGTAATCAACTTCCCACGAGCGACACTAGCAGTTGTCGGATTGTGCGTGATGGGCTTTGTATTTTTGATCATTCAAGAGAGAACCGAAAATGATGCGCGCAGCAAAGATGAAGAGAACGTCGTGATCACACTCATGCATGATGCGAAGAAGTGCAGCTTAGAAGCACCCCTCAGGTCTGAGATTAAGAACGGAACACGGAAGACGGTCGATAAGATAGAGTGGTCTATATCAGCTTTTCGTCCAGGCTTTAGTACAGACCTCGTGGACGTGCTTCAACGATATATAATTGCGGACAAGATACTAAATCCCGGCGACGCTTCCGCATGGTGCGGGCCCCTTCCCAAGTTTTCTAATCCTAGCATTTTGGTCGATCCGGCAGAGCTGGCATACCGGGTGAAATATAAGATGGTCAAATTTGCGCAACCGAGCCGCTAGGCGCTATCCCGGGAACGTCTTAAAACCAATCTCAGCGCCCATCCAACTCGGACTTAGCAACCGCGCGCCACGTTGGCCGCGAACTCGTGACCATGAATTGGGGTTTCATTCTGTTGCAGACCGGCAAAGCTCCCCGCCGCGTAACCAACGTTCGTGACGACACGATTTTAAAAAGTTCGTTTTGGAAAAGTTCGTTTGAAGAGCGGCGCTGCTTGGTACCCGTGTCCTCGTATTGCGAACCGAAAGGCGAGAAGCCAGCGACGTGGCACTGGTTCGCGATCAACGGCGACGGCGCGCGGCCTTTGTTCGCTTTCCCGGGCGTCTGGCGGTCGTACACCGGGCCACTGAAAAAGGAAGGGCCGAACGTTACTCAGTCGGTCTACGCATTCATGACGACGGAGCCCAACGGGCTGACGGCTAGCATAAATCACGAACGAATGCCGGTGCTGCTTTCCACCCATGACGAATGCGAAACTTGGCTCAACGGATCGACGCAAGAGGCGTTCGCATTGGCAAGATCGCTTCCAGCAGACGCGATGCGGATTGTGCAGAACGGATTTGAGAAGAAGGATTTGCTGGCGGGGTGAAGTTGGTTTGGACGGCGCCACGCCGCAAAGTCAATTCGGGGGGAGGCGGAGGCCATTCGACAATCCTGCTCCCAGCGAGAACGCCCCGGCTTCGTAACATTTCTTCGGCTCTATACGACTTTTCATTTCGACTTGGTCGAGTTGCGATCGCTGCGTCAAATCCAAGGGTAAGTCTAAGAATTGTGCCCTTGATAATTGCGTGTTCATATCGCAGTACAAATCGGTCATCAAAGACTGGAACTTGCGAGCCATCGTTGTGTAGTCGCTGCCGCTGAGATTGTAGTTGAATTTCATCGTCAGGGCTTCGTTTTCGAATGCCACTTTCAATACTTTGCTTGGCTTGAATACCGCTAGCAGTTCAACGTTTATTCTTGCAACAAGTTGCCGGGTTAGCATCGGCTTACTGTACTTGTCGAGTGCTGCCGTCATCGTAGGCACATCGCAACCGACTGATTGCGCTATCCGATAAAGCGCGGTTTGCTCGGCGTAGCCTGATGACACAACAACGGTAACAAACGCGGCAAAACCAGCAACGGCATTTAGAAAATAATTTGCGCCGTATCTTGCGCGCATCATCTTTGCGAACAGATGGCAAAATGGAACAATTATCAGATATTGAGAATAGACCGCAGCCTGAAACAATTTGCTGACGAGGTCACTTTGGGGAGGTTGGTGCAGAAATGTTATGTCACCTCGGATTACCCAGTAGAGAAGTGATCGGGAAGTAACGCAGTTTTCCCATTCCGTGTTGATGATATCTATTTCGCCGCTC
>JANMDS010000443.1:0-3531 GCA_031376405.1 Betaproteobacteria bacterium | reverse complement strand
CCATCAACGGCTTCTTCCATCCGCTTTTTGAGCCACCCATCTTTGTCCTTCGCGAGCAACTCATCCCAGTAGCCGCCCCACAAAAGCTTCACTACATTCCAACCCGAGCCACGGAAATCACCCTCAAGCTCTTGCACGATTTTTCCATTGCCACGCACGGGGCCATCGAGCCGTTGCAAGTTGCAGTTAATAACGAAAATAAGGTTATCTAAGTTTTCCCGACCCGCGACGCTAATCGCGCCCAACGATTCCGGCTCGTCCATCTCGCCATCGCCACAAAATACCCACACTTTACGATTGCTGGTATCGGCAATACCGCGATCATGCAGATATTTCAAAAAGCGCGCTTGGTAAATGCCCATCAAAGGACCTAAGCCCATCGACACCGTAGGCAATTGCCAAAAATCAGGCATCAACCACGGATGTGGATACGACGACAAGCCTTTGCCATCGACCTCTTGACGGAACATATCCATCTGCTCTTGCGAGAGCCGCCCGAGCATGAAAGCCCGCGCATACACGCCCGGCGACGAATGTCCTTGCACAAAAATCAAATCGCCACCGCGCTCTTTTGATTCGGCGTGGAAGAAATGGTTAAAGCCGACATCGTAGAGCGTGGCTGCCGAAGCGAACGAGGCAATGTGTCCGCCCAACTCCAAATCTTTTTTGCCACCACGCAACACCATCATCGCCGCATTCCAGCGCACCATCGCGCGCAGCTTATGCTCCATTTCGGCATCGCCGGGGCTTTTGGTTTCGAGATGCGTCGGGATGGTGTTTAAGTAGGCAGTATTCGCCGAGAAGGGCGCGTGACCACCGCTACGACGGGCTTTGTCAAAGAGCGCTTCTAAGATGAATTGCGCGCGGTCGCTGCCTTCGAATTCGATTACGGCATCGAGCGCATCGAGCCATTCTTTGGTTTCCTGGGGATCTAAGTCTTTAGGCATGTCCATCGGGGTCCTTTTGGGGGTGTTGCTGCGTTTAGCGGCGTGCATTTTCGGCGACGCGCAAAGTTGATTTTTATGATGGACGCGCTAAGAAGTAAATCTTGCAGTGCACCAAATTCAAAAAATGGAAATTATTTCCATTTTTGGAATTTATGTCTAGCTGCAATGCAGCATAAGCATATTCTGTCAACGCAAAAAGTGCCGAAGTCGCAATAAAGAGACAATCTAACTCAATGATTTGAATGAATAAATTGAACTTATAGACATATACGTCTCTAATTGACGACATCTCATGCCAAGGTGGAGAAAAAATATGTTTGAAATCATGCGCTTATGTTTCTGGCACTGTAATTGCATACGGTTACCCAACAAAAAACAATAAACCTGGAAGGTCGCGCAACATGTCTCAGCTGCAAAAAATACAACGACACCGCCCTTGGACACCAACCTGGCGATTCATTTTGACTGGTGTCGTGGTCTGGCTAGCGGTGGTGATGGCCCTGCCAAGCCATGCCCAAGCCCCAGCGGTAAATGTTACTCAGTACAACCGCGTGGGGAATGGTGGTAGCTTTTTTACTGCCGATCCACTCGAAAAAAAATACATAGATGCTACGCTTTCAGCGGCCTACAAAAAGCAAGGCGATGTGTTCGCGGCGTTTAGCGATAAGCAACCTGGCACGGTAGCGGTGTATCGTTTTTACAACCCCATTACGTACGCGCACTTTTATACGACTGATGAAATCGAGCGCAAAGCGCTCACCGAAACCGCGGCGGGGCGCGGCTGGAATTACGAAGGCGTTTCGTTTTACGCGTACGCAAGCGCAGCATCGGGCCGCGTTTCCGTTAATCGCTTTTGGTTTCAGGGCGGCGGGGTCAATGACTTTTTTGGTTTACATCGCTATTTAGTAGGTGCCGCAACTTTTTCCGCGATCGATGATTTGCTAGCGAGTCCGCCGCTACCTCCGGGACGATCCGAAGGCGTTGCGTTTTACGGTATAAATATTGCGCCATCAAGCGCGCCTAAAGCCGGACGCGACAGCGCACGATTTTTAACCCAAGCCACCTTCGGAATTAAAAATCCAGAGCAAGTAGATGCCTTGGAGCGCGAAGGCTACACAAGTTGGATTTCTGCCCAATTTTCGTTGCCGCAAATGCAAACTTCGCAATATCTCCGCGATATCGAGGCCCGCGGCGAGCGCATTGAAGAGCAGCATCCGTATGAAGCGGTGTGGCAGCACATGCTATTCGGCAACGATCAACTGCGTGCGCGCATCACCTTCGCGCTTTCGCAAATCACCGTAATTTCCAACATCGCCCCCGATCAAAATAATTGGGCCCTCGTTTCATGGTGGGATATGCTGGCGCGCAATGCCTTCAGCTCTTACCGGCAATTGCTGGAAGACGTAACCCTCCATCCGGCGATGGGGTATTACTTGAATATGCTGGGTAATCAAAAAGAAGACCTCGCAATCAACCGCAACCCGAATGAAAATTTTGCCCGCGAAGTGTTGCAGCTCTTCTCTATTGGGTTGAACGAACTCAACCTGGACGGCTCGGTGAAACGTGATGCGGGCGGAAAAGTAATTCCAACTTACGATCAAAAAATAGTAGAAGGTTTCGCAAAAGTGTTCACGGGTTGGAACCACGCGGGTAACGACACAAAAGATGCCAACACCTTTTTCAACTACAAAGAAAACTGGCAAGCGCCGATGCAAGCTTGGGCCATGCACCACTCTGAAGGTACAAAAACGATTTTGGGCGGAATAACTCTGCCTGCTAAACAAACGCCGGAAAAAGATCTGAACGACGCACTCGACGTCATTGCGAATCACCAGAATGTGGGGCCCTTTATCGGCAAGCGGCTCATTCAAGCGCTCGTAACATCCAACCCTTCGCCCGCTTACGTCGAGCGGGTGGCGCGTACGTTTAACAACAACGGCAACGGGGTTCGTGGCGATATGAAATCCGTTATTCGTGCCGTGTTGTTAGATGCAGAAGCCCGCAACGCGCCGAGCACGGATATAACGAAATACGGCAAGCAACGCGAGCCGGTGCTGCGCTTCACCCAGCTCATGCGCGCGGCTAATGCCAAGGCTGACAACGGTCGCAATAGCGTGTGGTGGCTCGATAGTGCGGATGACGCGCTCGGGCAGAGCCCATTGCTCGCACCTTCGGTGTTCAATTTCTTTTCACCGCTCTACACCCGCGCAGGGCCGATTGCGCAAGCTGGTTTGGTTGCGCCAGAATTTCAAATTTCAACTGAAGCGCAGGTGGTTGGCGCTACTAACTTTCTACATAACGTAGTCGCCAGCGAAGGCTTCGGCTATCGAGATGAGAGCAAGCTGAAATTCAATTTGGCGAGCTATGCCACGTTAGAAAGCAATCCGAGCGAGTTAGTTGACGTACTCGCGCTCTTGTTCACCAGTGGGCAACTCTCTGATGCGTCGCGGGCGATCATCGTTGGGGCGGTGAGCAAGCTTGGCACCCAGGTGGGCGAACGCACGAAAGCGGCGATTACCTTGCTGCTTGCCACCCCCGATTTTGTGATTCAGAGGTAAGCCACTATGCAACGACGCGCATTCCT
>JANMDS010000415.1:0-2373 GCA_031376405.1 Betaproteobacteria bacterium | reverse complement strand
ATATTGCCGACACTCGGGCGCGGTGATGTGGCGGTACGTGCCCAATACGATGTTGTTGGCGGCCAAGCTATCGGCGGTGACGAAAAAGCCTAAGTTGCGCTTGACGATTAACTTCTCGTCTTCGGTTAGGCCGTCAGGTTTTTTCCAGAGCTCAATGTCGCGCTGCATGTTTACTTCTTGCGGCATCCAGTGGTTGGCGCACCCAGCTAAATATTTGTCCCACGCCCAGGTGTATTTGAACGGCACGAGCTGATTTACATCCGCGCCGCCGTTGATCACGCGCTTATCTTCGGCACGCACGCGCCCAGCGGGCACGCTGGCTTTATGTGGGTTTTGCGCGACCGCGGCGGGGATGGCGGGCGAGGAGGTGGCCAATTGCGCGTTGAACTGCGCGGGGGACGGTGAGCTAAGTGGAGTGCTCAGAGGGGCGCTTTGCGGTGCAACCTGAGTTGGTTGAACGGGCACAGCGTTGGTGGTCGTAGGTGGGGAAACTACTTCGTCATCATCCCATGTCAACATGATGGTGGTGCTTTCTGAAAATAAACGGTCGTAGAACGTGCGGTGCGGGGCGAACGCCGGAGCGAAGAAAATCCGAAGCGTGGCACACACTGCCGATAGGTGCAAACACATGAGTTAGGTTTGTAAAAACGCACTGCAAGCGCCGCAATGGGCTTTTACAAACCCCGCCAGAAAAAGTAGGCGAGGGTGCTACGAAAACTAAAACAATGCGACCTGATACCGGACGGCTGAGTTAACCGTTGTAACCGTTCAGGCGGGCGTTCTCTTTTGCATCTTTGGGGCTGGAATATCCTTGAGTCGACGCTCCAATAACGTTTCCATTGGTAGCGATGCGACGCCAACGATGTTTACCCGCTTTGTCTGTATAGAACTCCCACTTGTGCTTGTCATTACTCATTGGATCACCTCCCTTCAACTGCTTTCGTTTAAGCAAACTCCCTCTCAGACTCCTCTTCGAGGGCACCCTTCGTACTGCGCCGCAGAAAAACGTATTTACACCTCAATACCTGCGGCGCAATTTAGAAGACTTTTGAGGATTATCTCCCCTGAAAACATGCTTTTTTAGGCTTCAGCTGGAATGCGCAACTTCTGGCCTGGGTAGATCTTGTCTGGGTGCGAGAGCATCGGCTTATTGGCTTCGAAAATCGCGGGATATTTCATCGCATCGCCGTAGTATTCTTTGGCGATTTTAGAAAGCGTATCGCCAGAGACTACATCGTGATATTGGGCTTCGTCTTCCGCAGATTGGTCCGTGCTCATTTGGTCGTTTACGTTAGCAACACCGGCTACGTTTCCACAACACAACAAAACTTTTTCCTTCGTTTCTTGGTCTGCGGCTACACCAAAAATGCTCACCTCGCTCTTGGCCGCATCGAACTGCGCCATGAGACCCGTTACTTCAAGGCCCTGGTTGCGGATGTAGGTTTCGATGGCATCGCCCGCTTGGCGGTTGGCCGATTCGAGCTTGGCTTGCGCATCGGCGTTGGACTGATCGGCGGCGGCTTGTGCGGCTGCGGCTTCTGCTTCTTTGCTACCAAATAATTTTTGACCTGCGTCTTTTAAGAAACTGAAAAAACCCATGATGTACTCCAAATAGTTTGAAAAAATTTTTGTAAACCACAACAAGCTTTTGGGCGGCCACCGGGGTGTTTTAAATGTGCCTAAACACCTGCCAGCGGGCTTGCCAAGCTCACCCGAGAAACCCTCACCGCAGCTGCGCGTTTCTAATCCGTTTTATTGACAAGACTCGCAACTGCCGTTCATGATTTCTTCCAATGAGCAGTATGCACCGGTTGCCGCAATTTCGCCTGCAGCCTCGGCACTACCGCCTGCCTCGGATTGTGCCTCGGCCTTTGGCATTGTGGCAACGCCGCCGATAACCGGTACGGCATTGAGCTCGCCGCCACGTCCTGTAGATTTCTCGGCACTGGTTTTGCCCATCGAGCGCAGGTAGTACGTGGTTTTCAGGCCGCGCAGCCACGCATGCTTATACATTTCGTCGAGCTTTTTGCCCGATGGCGTACCCAAGTAGAGGTTTAAGCTTTGGGCTTGATCGATCCACTTTTGACGCCGCGCGCCGGCTTCGATCAACCACGATGGGTCTACCTCGAACGCGGTGGCGTAAACCGCCTTCAATTCGGCAGGAACTCGATCAATTTTCGACAAACCGCCGTCGAAATATTTAAGATCGGAAATCATCACATCGTCCCACAAATTGGCTTGCTTTAAGTCGCGCACCAAATACTCGTTGATGACCGTGAATTCGCCTGAAAGGTTGGATTTAACGTAGAGGTTTTGGTAGTTCGGTTCAATCGAGGCGGTCACGTCGATAATGTTGGAGATCGTAGCCGTCGG
>JANMDS010000401.1:0-4149 GCA_031376405.1 Betaproteobacteria bacterium | reverse complement strand
AACAACGCGGCGCGCGATGACCGCCACAAGTGGCAGGACGTGACGCCCGCGCCGGAGCAACCGGACGCGTTGTGTCCGGCTATCGGGCGCAAGTGGTGGACGATGCGGGAATCGAAGTGCCCAGAGGAACGGTAGGCAAGCTACGGGTACAAGGGCCTACCGGCTGCCGCTATTTGCGTACGGGAACTAGCGAGGCACAGCAACGAAAGTACGTGCGCGACGGCTGGAACTACACGGGTGACGCGTACATGATGGATGCCGATGGATATTTTTATTTCCAAGCGCGCACCGACGACATGATTGTCTCCGCAGGCTACAACATCGCGGCACCAGAAGTGGAAGCCGCCATCTTGCTGCATGCAGCCGTTGCCGAATGCGCTGTGATCGGCGTTTCTGATGAGGAGCGTGGGCAGATTGTGAAAGCGTTTATCGTTTTGCGTCCTGAGTTCGAGCCGAACGATACGTTGAAACGCTCATTGCAAGACTTTGTGAAAGCCGCGATTGCGCCCTACAAATATCCGCGTGCGATTCAATTTATCGACGCCTTGCCGCATACGGCAACAGGCAAATTGCAACGCTTCCGTTTGAAAGATCTTTGATATGCACAACGCCCTTTTACCGACCGGGTGGCCACGCCCAAAAGGCTACGCCAATGGCGTGAGCGCGCGAGGACGCACTATATTTGTAGCGGGTATGATCGGCTGGGATGCGCACGGCGTGTTTCATACTGACGACTTTGGCGAGCAGGCGCGGCAGGCGCTCGAAAACGTAGTTGCGGTACTGCGCGCCGACGGAGCCAGCGCGAAGCACATCGTGCGCATGACGTGGTACGTGACCGATAAGCACTCCTATGTTGCCGCCTACCCGGCCATTGGTAAAGCCTTTAAGGAATTGATTGGGCACTACGCGATTGCGATGACCGCCGTGCAGGTCACCGCGTTAATCGAGGATAGAGCCAAAGTGGAAATTGAAGTGACGGCAGTGGTTCCAGAGTAACCCGCATAATGCGGCAAACGTCATTTACGCGCTCGATCATGTTCCGCACCGCTATTTTTTGTGTATTCTGCGCAACTGTACTTTCTACACCCTGCATTGCCGCACCCATGGCCTATTACTCTGGGGGCATTATGACAATGGTTGAGGTGTCTCCAGGAGAACGCGAAGCGGGCTTTAACTATGCGCTTTCGCCCCGCGACGCGGTAGGCTCACGCGTGACGTGGATGGAATCCCAGCGTGCCGTGGCAAGCCATGCCCACAGTGGGAAATTCTTGGATGGCAAACCACGGCATGAAAGCGCAGAAATAAATTACACACGGCTGGTGCAACGGTGGAACACTGAGACGGCACAACTCAATGTTTGGGCCTTTGGCGGCATTGGCGCAATACGCGGTAATGCGATTTCCGACGAACAGTTCTTCTATAGCCCTGGCCTACAGTTTGATGCGGAGTCCACACGATTTTATTTTTCCCTTAAAGGTCAACTCCACCGCTCAAAAGGTGTGCGCAGTGATGTGGGCCTAGTGCGGGCCGGTTTCTCGTTTTGGGAAGCCGATTATGAAGATACGCAGCCCTGGCTCATTGTAGAGGCCAAGCGCACGCGCGAATTTTCGGAGAAAATTGAGATCACGCCAATGTTACGGCTCATTAACAAACGGTTTTTTGCCGAGCTTGGCGTTACACAGGATAAGAAAGTAAAAGCTGGGCTCATGTTTGTTTTCGATAGGATGTAAAGATGAAAAAGTATTTGATTTTTTGGGTAAGTTTGGCGTTATGGAGCGCAGCGGTTCAGGCCGATACGATTCGGGCTGCGGTGAACGGCATGGTGTGCGCGTTTTGTGCCCAAGGCATTGAGAAAAATTTGCAGTCAACTGGCAAAACAAAAGACATTTTTATAAGCTTAAAACAAAAAGTGATCGCTGCGGAGCTGAAGGAAGGCCAAACGCTCACGCACGACGATTTCAAAGCGCTGGTGCAAGACTCAGGCTACACGGTGACGAAAATAGAAACTGTAAAGCTCAGCGCGAATGACATTCGCAACGCCACAAAAAAGTAATTGAATACCGAGCAGTCCACGCGCAGCCTCACATTGCTCACGCTATTTGCAAGTACTGGCACCCTGCTGTGCTGTGCGCTACCGGCGCTGCTGGTGGCCATCGGCGCGGGCGCAACGCTGGCCTCGCTCGCGAGCAACGTACCGCAATTGGTGTGGATTTCAGAAAATAAAGATTGGGTGTTTGCGCTCGCTGGCGGTTTGCTTGCCCTGGCGGGATTCCTGCAATGGCAAGCGCGCGCGCTACCGTGCCCCATTGATCCCACTCTCGCGCGCACCTGCATGCGCACGCGCCGCATATCCTCCTGCGTTTACGCCTTCGCGGTTGTAGCGTTTTTGATCGGCGCAGCGTTTGCGTACGTGGCTCCGCTATTGTTGGCTTAAAAGCGGTAAAACCTGCGGCGCAATATAGCTGTATTTCGAACTTTATCTGCTTAAAAAACCCTTTTTTTGTTGCGCGCGGAGGATAGAAACGTTCGTTTGAAAAATCGTACACTACGCGGCGAACTCACTCTAGGAGATGACCTTGAAATTTTTACGTACCCCACTCGCCGCAGCACTCATCGCCCTGAGCGCGTTTTCGATTCACGGTAGCGCACACGCACAATACACGACCATCGTAAGCTTCGGCGATAGCCTTTCAGATGGGGGCACATACGGCGCAAAATTCACCACCAACCCCGGCAGCGTGTGGGTGGAACTTTTGGCCGCGCGCTTGGGGCTCACGCTCAAGCCGTGGACGCAAGGTGGCACCAACTTCGCACAGGGCGGCGCGCGCGTTTCGCAAACGCCAGGCATCACACCTGCTGGCGCACCGGAGCGCCCGATGTCCGCGCAAATTACCCAGTATTTAGGAGCGACCGGCGGTGCGGTAGCCTCAGGCTCACTCGTTACCGTGTGGGCCGGTGCCAATGATATTTTTGTGAACCTTGAAGCTGCAGGCAAGGGCCTCATTTCTCCCGCTGATGTGCAGGCCAACATCCAAAAGGCTGCGGGCGATTTCGTCACACAGGTTGCGCGGTTGCAGCAAGCGGGCGCTGGCACGGTAGTCGTTGTTAATTTGCCCGATATCGGCACTACGCCATTGGGTTTAAATGCCGGCGCAAATAAAGGCACGCTCACCGCGCTCTCTGGCTTGTACAACACCATCGTGAACCAAGGACTCGCGAAAATTGGCGGCAATGTGCTGTCGGTAAACGCATCGGGACTGCTAGCAGAAATTATCGCCAATCCTTCGCTCTATGGCTTTACCAATGTCACTATTCCGGCTTGCAAAACCGAAAGCGCTATTACCTGCACGCCCGCCGATTTGCGTGACCCGGCCGCTGCGAAAACGTGGCTGTTTGCGGATGGCGTACACCCCACCACCACCGCGCATGCGGGCATCGCGAATGTAGCGGCCGCTACGCTTTTTTCGCCCACGCAATTTAGTGTTTTGCCCGAGGCCGCGCTCAATGGCGTACGCGCACATAGCCGCGTGCTTGATGCACGCCAGCGCGTCGCACAGGCAGGCGGCGATCTCGGCGTATTTGTCAACATAGATATCGGCAAAAACTCGCTAAAGAGCGTGAGCGACATGAACACCACTTCCTTCACCGTAGGTTTAGACCGGCAGTTCGGCGCGCTGCGCGCTGGCGCAACCATTGGAGTACATGAAACCAAAGGTGATTTACTCGGCGGAAATAGCGACTTCAAATTAAGCCAGCCGATGATGAGCATTTTCGGTAGCACCAACTTAGGGCCAGGTTATGTGGGCGCAAGCGTATTCGCAGGCGACGCCCGTTACCGCGACGTCAACCGCGCCATCCCCATCGGCACAGCCACCCGAATTGAAAACAGCTCCACTGGCGGCGCATTGTTAGGCTTAGCCGTAAACGGTGGCTGGACGCTGAACGCAGCAGGATGGCAACATGGCCCATTTGCAAAGGCGGAATACACCAACGTATCAGTGAAAGGCTTTGCGGAGCCCGGCACATCGAGCACTGCATTGGCGGTTGGTAAACAGCGCCGCGAGCAACTTTTGGCAACGCTTGGCTACCACATTGGCGCCACGTTTGGTCAAGGTGGGCTCACGTACTCGCCTTATCTACGCGCCGCTT
>JANMDS010000400.1:0-19513 GCA_031376405.1 Betaproteobacteria bacterium | reverse complement strand
CCATGTTCGCATTGGCCAGCGCCGGCACTTTGCTGCCCACTTGCCCCGGTGTGCGATGCCCGCCGCCCACCCAGCCGCCACCGCCGTAATCGCGGATGCGTTCGTTCCAATTAGCGTGCGTCGGCAGCCACACTTCAATGCCAATGCCTTCGGTGTAGGACTTCGCCGACTTATCTTTTTCCGCCGTCGCGCCAGGCCCCACCAATAGTTTCACCATGCACATATCGGCCGACATCTTGATCGGCACAGGTGAATCCACCGCGATAATCGTCTCATCTTTCTTCACTTGCCGCACAGCAATCACCGTGGTGTTGGCATCGGGCTTGAAGGCCGCTTTAATGCTGTCATCGCAGGTAAGTGGTTTGGCAGTTTGCAGACTTGCGCAGCCAGCCAACAGCGAAAGCGCGGTCAGTGCGGGGAGAAGTGTTTTCATGTTGAGAGGGCCCTGATTTTTAGATTTAGCTAATCGCAGAATCATACATCGGGGGCGGCGCGTGGTGCACAGGTTTTTGCAAAATACCTGCGGCGCAAAATGGCGATTTTGGGGGGGATATCTTCCAAAAAATGACCATTTTGCGCCGCAGGTATCTCGTGTTGAGCGCTTTTCGGCGCAATAAGATTGGACAAGCAGAATATCTCGTCGCAACAAAAATAACACTTATTGATGCGCGCTGCGCGAATCTTCGGGGGCTTCGGCCCGTTCGTTGAGCCCGTAGTCGCGCACCACATGGGCCACGCGCAATCGATAGTTGGCAAATACGCTCGCGCGCCCCTCGCTTTGCGCGCCGCGGTGGTTTGCGCTGGCCCGCCAGGCTTTCACTGCGGCTTCGTCGCGCCAAAAGGAAAGGGAGAGATATTTATTTTCAGTGGTGAGGCTTTGAAAGCGCTCAACGGAAATAAACCCATCCATGCCCAAAAGCTCTTCACGCAGCGAGGCGGCAAGCTCAAAATAGTGTTCCCGCTCGGCTTCGTGAGGCGAGAGCTCGAAAATAACAGCGATCATATTGGAGAGAAATCGTAGCGTTGATAGGCGTACTGTACGCCGCTTTGCTTGGCAGATTGGTTCGATTTGGGCAGAACTCATCTGCGGCCTGCGCGGCAGTAGAAGAAATACTGAAGCGCTAATCTGAATGGGAACGCAAATGTTTTGAACCCGTGCGCGAGAAAACTAGCGCGAGGCAATGTACGCTTACCGCTTTGCCTTCTTCGCGCTTTTTGTTTTACTTGCCGCAGCTTTGCGTCCCGCCGCTATCGCCAGCCGCGCCCAGTGCGTCATCTCGGCCTCGCTCTCCAGCGCGTCCGGTGGCGGGGTGATGTAAGACATTTCGATTACTTTCCCGTTGTCTTTCTCATAGCGAAACGGCGTTCCGCCCGCCGCTAGAAATTTCGGCTTTGTCTCGTCGTCTACCTTCAAAAAGAGCGTGTCCCACGCGATCACACCCACCGGCGCGTCGTCGCACTTCAACATGTAGCCGCCCATCATCGGGCGGGCGCGCACCACGCCGATTGCGCGCATGAGATCACAGCAGTGGGCAACGAAATCAGGGAGGGGTTTAGGCATATGGTTGATTTAGGCGCTAGCATCGAAGTAGTCAGTATCGAGCGATTTCACCTCGTATATTTGACGAACATTTACGCCCACGCCATGCTCGTACATCAATGCCGCAAGTCGCGCGCCATCGATCAGTACAATCCTTGCATCAATTCGCTCTACGTAATCCCACGATTCCTTAGTGAAACTTGAAGTGGTAACGAACACGCCTTTTCGAGCCCGATGTCCCGCGAGTGCGCCATTGAATTTTTGGATTTCTGGGCGACCGACTATACCTTCCCAGCGCTTGGCCTGCACGTAAATGAGGTCAAGGCCGAGTCGGTCTTCGTCGATGATTCCATCGATTCCACCGTCTCCTGACTTTCCAATCGCGCGCGCAGCACCCGCCCGATTTCCGCCATAACCCATTGCAACAAGCACATCGATGACGATTTGCTCGAAGAAACCGGGTGAACCTGATTTCACCAAGGAAAGCAGCTCTTTCTCTACAGCAGATTTCAAACTAAAGTGTGCAGCATCGAGTGCCTCATTTGGCGTGAGGTCAATACTTTGCGTGGCCTCGACTGACTCTGCATTGGGTTCGTGTTTATCACGCGATGACTTTCTCTCCACAAAATTCCGGAAATCATCAAACTTATTCAGAAAGACATTATCAATTGCTTTCGGCTTGCTTTTTAAAACCTGCCGTCCGAGCGTTGAGAGCGTGTATTCCCCCCGCTTTTGGCTTTCCAGTAGTCCTGCTTGTTTGAGATACGTAATCGCCCAAGAGATGTTGCTGGCGTAACGCGGAAATCCGCGCGAGATCAGCTCAGACTTGTCGTCGTCCGTCAGCTGAAACTCGGTCGCAACAGAAGCAATCACATCTCGCCGTAACATTGGTTCATGCTTTGCAATTGCGGACAATACGGGGAGCATTGTTTCTTGAAATTTTGGTACTGCCACGTTTTTGTCCTTGTGCCAAAGTTGGAAGCATTTCCCTCGAACGATAAGTATGCCTGAAAGTGGAAGTGTCGAAAGCACTGCGAACCCAACTTTAACCACCTCAAAATCTACTGAATCGAAGCAGAATGAAAATTAAGTAAGGGCGCAGTTGGAGCGCGCAGCGCGAGACCAAATCGCTGACGATAAATTACTTTAATCTGGCACCGTGATTCGTACCTGCAGCGCAGTTTCGGCGTGTCAGTGGCATAACCTCGGCCGGATGTCGTGCGCAGGCAAGCAGGCTAGTTAGCCAAACTAGCCAGTGATTGAGAAAACTAACGCTAAATTAACCCAAGCAGTTCGAGTAATGCCGGTGTTACACATTGTTACGTGACATCGAAAGTATCCACGAATAAAGTCAATACATTACTCGTGGGGGAGATGGAAAATGCGTAGCCATTATTGGACTGTTACGTCTGTGCGTCGGTTGTGCTCGCTTTTCTTTTTACTAGCAACCATGGCGCTCTCCGGCGCGCAGGCCGCGACCACGACCACGACACTTTCGGTGGCTATCGATACCGATAATAACGCCGCAACGGGCTGCACAATAAGTACGGCGGGTGGGACGTTAGTAGGAATTGAGGTGGCGCTCGATACGGTGGTAAACACCTCTGGCGCAAACAGTGGGAGCGTTGGTTCCGTAACACGTCGTAACTGCACCGCTGGCGCATTCGGTGCACCTTCAATCGTCTCAAATGGCGGTTGGGCCGTTGGCATGGGCAGTGGCAGCGCTGGAAGCGATGTCATCGAGACGTTTATTCCACTTTTGGATTTAGGCGCAACCGCGCCAGTTGTGCGCGTCGCGGCAATCTCGGCGGGTGATGTGATTGCAGGCGGGCTGGTGCGCCTTGCGGATGGGCCAACGGTTGCGATGGCTATCCCGAGCACTACATTCAAAGGTCTTATATTACTCATGGTCTGCGTGCTCGCACTGGGGCTGTGGCGTTACCGCGTCGCGCTGCGAAACGGCAGTGCACACTTTGGTTGGGTTTTGCTGATTGGAGCGGTGATGATGGGCGGCGCCACCGCATGGGTGTACGCAATCACGCGCGATGGTCTCATCAACGATTGGAATGGAATCACCGCGCTAGCCATTGACCCGAGAGGCGACGCGGCGGCAGGGCAGGACTTGGTGGCGCTCTATGCCGTTAAAGATGCCCCCAATCTCTCAATACGCATTGATGCCGTGCTCGCGCGCGACGTGGTAGTACCAACCAATACACCACCGGTAATTTCTGGGCTTAACAACCAAACGCTGACGCTACCAACCGTAACCGTAAGCCTCACGCCCACGGTTATCGATGATGGGTTACCAGCGGTACCGGGCACGTTGACTTACGCGTGGACGCTGGTCTCGGGGCCGAGCGTGACTTTCAGCGCGGTGAACACTAAAAACACCATCGTTACGTTTGGCGCTACGGCCAGTGTTTACACGTTACGCTTGACAGTCAGTGATTCCGCGTTGAGTGCGAGTCGCGATATTACGGTGAACGTTAATGCAATTGGAACAGCTAATCAAGCGCCGGTTGTTACGGCAGGTGCAAATCAATCCATCACCCTACCCAATACGGCAGCTTTAACGGGAAGCGTGAGTGACGACGGCTTACCTGCGCCACCGCAACTCACGACCACGTGGAGCTTTGTTTCAGGTCCACTTTCTGGGGTCATTTTTACGAACCCCTCAGCGCCTGCTACCGCTGCTAGTTTTTCTGCTCCCGGAGTCTATGTTTTGCGCTTGACCGCGAACGATGGTGTTTTCAGCGCTACGAGCGACACGCAAGTGACCGTTGTCGACGGACCACCGCTGATGCTGGCCATCCCTGATCGCACGATTTCGCTCGGTACGCGCTACCAACAACTATTGGTCGGGCGCGACGGCAATGTGAACGATACGTTAACGTACGCGTTGATGACTGCACCCGCAGGCGCCAACTTAAGTCCCGCACCATTAGTGGATTGGCTGCCCACTGCCGCGCAACTCGGCAGGCATGTGTTCACAGCGAAGGTCACCGACAGCACTGGCGCGAGCGCGACCACCGCGTTTAACGTGACCGTCGTGCACACCAACCGCGCGCCGCAATTGGCCGCCCAGATCAACGCCATTTTGCCAATCGGCACGGCCTTCAATCGCACCTTGCAAGCCAGCGATCTGGATGAGGGTGATACGCTGACATTCGCGCTCGTCGCAGCACCTACTGGCATGACAATATCCGGAAATTCACTAAGCTGGTCTACGACCAGTCGCGCAACTGGCGACTATGGCGTAACCGTTCGCGTTACCGACGCCGCAGGTTTAACGAGTAGTCAGTCGTTTACGGTCAGCCTCGTGCCCCCAGCAGCAGCGCCGATTGCTAAAGACGATGCTTACACTGCGCGGGTCGGCACCACCTTAAACATACCTGCCAATGGCGTACTCGGAAACGATACCTCGCCGTCAGGGCAAGCACTCCGCGCGATCAAGCTAAGCGATCCCGACAAAGGCTCGCTCAGTGCCTTTAACGCCGACGGCAGCTTTGCCTACACCGCGCCAACGACAGTCGCAGCACCGCCCGCGCTCAATCCGGTTGTCAGTTGGCGCGGCATTCAAGGTGGCAGCACGAGTAGGCAATTCGCAGCGGATTTTGATGGCGATGGGAAAGCCGACTTTGTATCCAGCGACTTTGGTAACTTTCGCGCCTGGCGTGGCTCAGATGGCAGCCAACTTTGGCAGTTCGATTCCTCTCTCGCCAACCACGTTGATCTGGCAGGTTGCACGTTCTTTGCGTTTGGCGGGGAATTCGCTTTAGGTGATGTTACGGGCAACGGGAAAATTGATCTCTTCATGCCACTCGTTTGCACTGCGGACCTTGACTATGGGGATCGCTATCTCGCCATTGATGCGTCTACCATTTTGCCCGGGGGGAAGGTCGCGGCTCGTTGGAAAAGTCAACGCTTGAGTGTGCCGCATCCCGGTGCTTACGCGACACCAACATCACCGACGCTGCCTGACCCACCGTCAATCTATCCTTCGGGTTCAGGAGGGGCGTACCAAACGCTTCCGACGCTCGCGAAACTCACCCCTACTGGTACGACCAAACTGCTATTCCACAGCACGATATTGAGTACGAGTGGTACTTACTACGACAGACCCAACTCTGGGAATATTGCGAGTGCGGGTTGTCGACTCGCCACGGGCATGCCGGCGGACGAGGGGCGCGCTTGCAAAATCACCTACATCCTTGACGCGGCCACAGGTGCAATCGAACACAAACTTGTCGCCCCCAACACCAATGAAGATTATCGGATTGACTACGGCCCTACGTATAACCACCCGCCAATCATCGCTGATTTAGATGGCGATGGCCAGGTTGAGATCATCGCTGGGGGAGAAGTCTGGAAGTTGGTCGGCGGCAACTGGACGCTAGCATGGCAAGCGACCTTTCTAAATAACGCGGGCAATTTTTTAGCCAACGAACCCGATTCTGTAGCCGTTGCGGATTTGGATGGTGACGGAAAAGCCGAAGTGATCATGCATTTGATGCCAACCAGTAACTCGGGGGTACAAATCACTGGCGGAATATATATTTTCAACTTCGACGGCACGCTAAAGCGCAAGATTCGGTTTGATTTTGGCTTTGGTAATTCAGGGTTGATTAGCGTCGGCGATGTAGACGGCGATGGCACTCCGGAGATACTACTTCCTGCAAGCGGTAACCTATACGTCTACCGTGGGGATGGTTCGCTCAAATGGGCGAAAGCGATTCCGGATATTTTGGCCGGAGTGACACCCATCATCGGAGCGCAGACCCCAGGATTATTGACAGGCGATTCACCGGTATACATCTACGATCTAAATCTGGACGGTAAGCCTGAAATCATTCTGCAAGCGGCGCGACGATTGTTTATCCTCGACGGCGCGACGGGCGAAATTTTGTGGAGTCAAGATACCGAAAGTGATCGCTACAACAATTACTTGAACGCCATGTTGGTCGATGCCGACGGCGATGGTCACATTGATATTTTAGTGAACGTGCACAGCCGATGGAATTGCAGCGTATTGACAGGCGGGCCTGTTGATTGCAAAGGCGGCACGTTCAAAATCAGCGGCGGCGATCTAAATTGGGCACCGGGTCCGAAAGTCCAAAACCAGATGAATTTCCGTGCTTCCGCCATTAACGATCAGGCCGTAATCCGCTACGATGGATCGGTTCGTCGGGATTTTCGGCAGCAAATTCAACAAGGCACCGTCGTCGATCCACGACTCTCGCAAAGCGCGCGCTTTACGTATAAAGCAAGCGATGGTGTGGCCGATTCCGCGCCCGCCACGGTGATCATCGATATCAAACCACCAAATCGCTCACCAGTGATTACCTCAACACCGCCGACCGCATTTTTTGAAACAGGTCCGGCAGCGTTGCAGACGGTTTACACGATCACTGCTACCGACCCCGATCCCGGTGATACGGTACGCTATGAGTTTGTCTCGGCGGCCGGAAACTTATACTTCTCAGTGCTTCCCACCGTCGATCCGGTGACTGGGAAAGTCGATGTATTCACGTGCGGAGCGCCATGTGGTGATCGTCCGATTCTAATTGTCGTCGCGGCCGTAGATTCGTTTGGTGCACGTACGGAGCAATCGATGATGCTCTATTTCACCCCAAATGCGGTGACTGTACCCAATGTCGTCGGTCTACTGCTGCCCAACGCCCAAACGCAGCTAGAGTCTGCCAACTTGACGCCGCGAATTGTTGACGAGCAGTTCAACTCAGCAGCCATCGGTTCGGTGCTTGCGCAATCGCCGGCAGCAGGCGCGCAGAATGTGCCCCGCACGGCAATCGTTGGACTCACCATTTCTAAAGGGCGTGCACCAACGCTGGTGCCCTACGTTGTCGGTGACTCCGTTGCGTTGGCCAGCTCGAAATTGGCTGTTCTAGGATTTACCCGATCCGTGACACCTGTTTTCTCCAGCGCCATTCCTGCGAATCTAGTGATCTCGCAAGCGCCGGCAGCCGGAACTAATTTATCGCCCGTACCGACTAACCCAGTCGCACTAAGCGTCTCTGCCGGGCCGCCGCTAGCATTGCCAATTGCATCGATCATCGTTGAGCCTGGGCCAGGTCCACTGCAGCGTCTTGCAAGCGAAGAGCAGCAGTACAAGTCGATTGCACTATTTAGTGATGGCACAAGTGCTGATATTTCGTTGAGTGCAGCGTGGGCCTCTTCGGCTACGGGTATTGCAACGATTAATACTGTCGGGCTTTCCAAAGCAATCAGCAGCGGTATGACAACGATAAGCGCTACGCTTGGCGGCAAGACTGGGAGTAGCAGCCTAAGCGTTATTGCTCGTGCTCTAGGTGACAATACACCGCCTACCGCCACCATTACCGCACCAGTTGATGGTGGCGCAATTGCCGCGCCGACAGCAATAATTGGCACCGCGAGCGACGCAAACTTCTTGCGCTATGAATTGGCGATTACACGCGCGGGTGAAGAGTCCTATACCGTGCTTAGTGAAAGCACGGTTTCAGTGAGCAATGGTGCGCTAGCAAACCTCGACCCCGCAACGCTCGTCAACGATCTCTACACGCTTCGCCTCACCGTCTATGATCGCGCAGAAAACGTGAGCGTCACCACGCGCACAATTCAAGTGAAAGGTGATCGTAAAGTCGGCTTATTTAACCTCACCTATCAAGACTTAAACGTCCCCGCTGCAGGCATACCGTTGACCGTGCATCGGACTTACGATAGCCGCGATAAATCGCGCGGGGACTTCGGTGTTGGATGGCGTTTGGGGTTGCAGACACTTCGGTTGCGTACCAATCGCGTGTTGGGTACCGGTTGGGTGCGTAACGTGACCGGTATATCCGTTACCTTAGCACCAACCTCGGAGCATAAAGTTAGCATTGCCCTACCAGACGGACGTGTTGAGGAATTTGACATGATCGTGTCGCCGACATCAAATGTTGGCTCACTCAACGCTACAACCGTAACAAACTATCAAGCGCGCACCGGAACACTCGGAACGCTGCAAGCACTGACCAACAACAGTGTGCTAATTCTTAATGGCGCATCGGAGGTTGAGTTGGTAGACGACACCACGCTGAATGCTTATTCGCCTGCACTTTATCGGTATACGATGGTAGACGGCACACAAATCGAAATCAGCCCGGGTAGTGGTGTCAAAAAAGTTACGGATAAAAATGGTAATGCCGTTTCATTTGGTCCTAGCGGTATCTTGCACTCTGATGGGCGTGGCATCACATTCAATCGTGATCTTCAAGGTCGAATCACATCAATCACAGATCTTTTAGGGAATGTGCAAACCTACAGCTACGATGGCAACGGTGACCTCATTGCGCATACCAATGCCATGGGTGCTGTATCTACGTATCGTTACGACCGCAATCACGGCCTCATCGATATCATCGATGCAACAGGAAACCGCCCTTCCCGTAACGAGTACGACGCGACAGGTCGATTGATATCAAATATCGATGCCAATGGAAATCGCGTTAGCTTTACCCATAACGATGCAGAGCTCGAAGAAATCATTACGGATCGGTTAGGCAGCGTTAATCGGTTACTCTATGATGCAAACGGTAACATCTTGTCGAGCCAGCAGAATGTGACGGTAGATGGGGTTGTGGTGGCAGCCACGACGACGATGACTTACGACGCTGAAAACAACGAAACATCACGCGTCGACGCAGATGGCCGAAAGACCACGGCAACTTTCACTGGGCGGCTACCGCTCAACAACGTAATAGACCCTGCGGGGCTACAGCTTACGACTTCATATATTCACAATGCACAAAGCGAACCGACACAGGTGACCGACCCTGGGGCTCGGAACTACACCTTTGCTTACAACGGGACTGGCAATCTGACCGGGCTCGGTACGCCAATGGCAGGTCTGATGACAACAACAGTGAACGCGCGCGGTCAAGGCGTGCAAGGAACTGATGCGCTCGGTACGACGACATCGGCTAGCTACGACGCTGCGGGCAACGTCATCCGCGAGGAAATTAGCACTGTTGGTGCAGTGTTATTGCGGCGCACCGATTGGGCTTACGACGCCAATGGCAATAAGCTCAGCGAAACAATGTATCGAACAATCGGTGGCAGTCTCACGCCCCTGACCACGCGCTTTAGCTACGACGCAGCGAATCGGTTGGTTTCGGTGACCAATCCGTTGGGCGGAATTACGCGCAGTGAATACGATGCGGCTGGACGCGTTATTGCTCAGGTTGATCCTCTGGGGCGACGCACAACATTCGGTCGCGATAGTTTTGGGCGCGTTGTGCAAACCACCTACCCAGATGGCGCGAGCGAAACGATCACTTTCGATGTCAGCGGAAATATCGCTTCTCAAACCAATGCGCTTGGACATGCGATGACTCACCAATATGATGAACTCAATCGCGCGGTAAAAGTCACTTTGCCAGACGGTACTTTTACGCGAACCGTTTACTCTGCAGGAGGACGGGTCATGGCGACCATCAATGCCAACGGGCAGCGAACCGACTTCAGCTACGATGCCGCAGGACGGCGTACAAAAACGACATTGCCCGGAGTGGGCGATGGTGTGACAGGAGCAATCGCTCGCCCAACTGTGCAACACACGCTCAATGCGCTAGGTGCCCCCACCACGAACGTTGACCCTTTAGGGAGAAGCACAAACTTTACCTACGATGCCAACGGTCGGCTCACGCGCGTCACCTTCGCCGATGGGCAATTCACGCAGACTACATACGATTCACTCGGTCGTAAAGCTAGTATTACCAATGAAGAGGGGCAAATTACGACGTATACCTACGACGGATTGGGACGCTTGATTTCCGTTACGGGAATTTTGGGAGACGCGGTCTATACCTACGATGAAGCAGGCAATCTCCGCACACAAACCGATGCACTCGGTCGGGTCACCGAATTTCAATACGATGCTCTCAATCGACCCACTGAACGCAAATACCCAGGGGGCGAGAGCGAGCGCTATACCTACGATGCAGTGGGCAATCGCGTAACCATGACCGATGCGGCTGGGCGTACAACGACCTTTGCCTACGATGCACGAAACCGATTAATTGCTTCGTATTTTCCGGGCGGTGAAACAGTAAGCAGAACCTATGCAGCGGATGGGCAGCTATTGACGGTGACTGATGTGCACGGCACAACGGCCTACAGTTATGACAGCCGAGGACGACTCGTCAGTGTCGCCCACCCCACGGGTGACACGCTGAGATATACCTACGACGGTAATGGAAATGTGCTCACCATCGTGGCTCCGGCTTCGACACAAAGCTATGTTTATGATGCTCTTGATCGCGTCGTGCAGGCAACCGCGCCTGAGGGGGTTACCCAATCGTTTTACGACCTAACAGGGAATCGTGTGCGAAATAATTTGGGCAATGGTACCCGCACCGATATTACGTACGACGCACGTAACCGGTCAACCTTGGTTACGCATAAATCTACAACCGATGCGGTCTTGCACTCCTTCGCCACGACCTACTCAAACGCCGGACGCCGCTTGCAGGTCACAGAAAGTAACGGGGCGGTACAGACTTACAGCTATGACGCAAAAGGTCGCCTTATCTCGGAATCGCGCAGTGGAAGTAACGCCTTCTCGGACACCCACACCTACGATAGAGTTGGCAACCGTACGCAACGCGCGCGTGGTGGTGTCGCAACTGCTTTTTCCTACGACAGCAATGATCGTTTACTCAGCAACGGTAGTGCAACTTATACCTACGATGCCAATGGCAATTTACGCACGCGCAGTGTTGGCGCAGTGCAACGCGAGTTTGGTTTTGATGCACAAAATCGATTGGTGACCGTAGTCGGCGATGGGTTGGCAAATCAGTATCGGTACGATGCGTTTGGTAGCCGCGTACTCGCGAGCAACGCGGCTGGAAGCACGCGTTACTTAGTAGATTCACTCAATAATACGGGTCTTTCGCAAGTGCTTGAAGAACGCAACGGCAGTGGTGCACTTAACGCTCGCTATGCTTACGGCGACAATCTACTCGCGATGACGCAAGGCAGCACTACCAACTATGTGCACGCCGATACGCAAGGAAACACACGGCTACTCACCAACAACACCGGCGCGATCAGCGACACCTATATTTATGATGGATATGGCAACGATGCAGGAGCGACGGGCAGCTCAAGCACTCCGTATCGATATGGCGGTCAGCGACTAGATGCTGATACGGGTCTCTATCAATTGCGTGCGCGTTCATATGATCCGGCTGCGGGTCGTTTCATATCGCGCGATCCGTTTGGTGGTCGCCCAACGACGCCGGTATCGCAGCATCGCTATCTTTATGCCAATAGCGACCCCGTGAATAATTCTGATCCGACGGGGCTGGAAACTTTGCAGGGTTTGACGGTCGCTAATTTCATCAACAACTCGCTTGACGTTGCGTTCTCAACAGGCCCTTATCTCCATGCGTTCTGCGATCTCAAAACGCGACTTGATGTGGCTGGAAACGCCGTCTTTTGGGGTGGGCTGGCTGTAGGGGCATTCTCAGCATTCGCAAATTATGAGGGTTACCAATTCGTCAAGAGTGGAATTTCAATTGCCGCGATCAACCCGACTGCCTTTCGGTCAGAGGCGATTCAAGAGGCTGAAATACGGATTGACATCCCGTGGACATTCACGATCGCGCTGCGTCTCGTAAACCAGCAATCCGGGAAACTCTCACTCGGACCGAAGGGGTTTATAGCGGCGGCATCAGCGCCGATTTATAGAGACAATATTTTCAAATGCGGGCTACCAGTTGGATCAGTTGAGCTCAAAGTTGGCGCCAAATTTGGGGGTAGACCGTTCGACCTAAAACCTGAAACCAATTATTTGAGTGGATACGGTACTTTTTCCGCTGAGCTTGTCGCGTTTAGCACGCTGCGCCTGGAATTTCCGATTTTAGAGCTGGGATTTGGGCTATTTGGGGGCTACGGCAAGGGAGTGGATAACTCGTTTGGGCGCAGCTTGCTGCCCTAGTCGTTCAATTGTGGATCGAGGTCTGTTGTGGGTTACATTCAGAGATCGACACAAGATAGTGGTTTTGTTATGCGCGAGACCGATAGTTCTATAGTTTCTCAAAGCGAAGCGCTTGAGGAATTGTCGCGCCTCCTCGAGTCTGATGCGCTGCGGCGCGCACCCTCGCACCAACGCCTGCTCAAATATCTAGTCGAGCGGGCGAGCGCGCACGGTGGCGAGCCAGTGCCTGAGTCCACCATTGCGATCGATGTGTTTCGCAGAGACCCATCGACTTACGATTCGCAATCTGACCCTATCGTGCGGGTCAATATGGGGCGGCTTCGCTCTCGGATCGAAAACCATTACGCAAACTTGACCCATCCCACCACATGCCAGATTCAGCTTCCTGCAGGTACTTACCGGGTCGTGGTTTGCAAAGGAATTCAAAAACCCGAGACGGGCAGAAGCGGCATTGCCGTGCTAACAACAAAAAATCTGAGCCAAGATGATGATTTGACCGCGATGTGCGCCACGCTTTCAGAGCACTTGGTTGATGCGCTGGCATTGCTCGGGCAGATGCGCGTTGTGAGCCGTGATTCGGTGGTATTGCTCGAGCAATCCGAAAAATCTCTGGTAGAGATCGGAGATACGCTTAAAGTAATGTTTCTATTAGAGCCCGTTGTCGTCGCTGAGACTATCTCCCGCTTTAGGCTTTCTCTACGACTTCTTCGCGCGGAAAACTTGGACATTGTTTGGACGGAAACTGCGACGGACGCGAAGTCGAGCCGATTTCAATTGATGGATCGAATGGTTGATAAAGTATTGAGTCATTTTGCAAGCGATTCGCAACAGATCGAAATGATGAGTTTGGGCAAACTGTCTGAAGTAGATCGCGAGAAAATTGAGACGACGCGTTATTTGATTAGTCACCTCACCATAGAAAGCATCGACCGTGCGATTGGGCTTGCACGTGAATTGACCACTTCCTATCCGACGCTGGCAGATGCTTGGGTACTTCGTGCTCGGGCATTAGTGCGGCGGGCTAACTATGGCGACTTGCCGTTCATCCAATTGATACCGGAAATACGTCTCGCCTGCGAAAGTGCACTCGGGGTTGAAGGAAGCAATTCGCATGCGTTGGCAATACAGGCGCTACTGCTGGCCGTCGTCGATTTTGATGTCGCCCGCGCCGGAGCGCAGTTTGAAATCGTCTTGTCAGCGGCCCCGAACCTACCGATGGTGCGCATGCACTACGCATTGATTCTCGCCGCGACGGGTCGATTTGAGGACGCACTTCGGGAGCTCGCCATTGCAAAATCATTTGATCCAATGTCGATGAATTTACTTTGCAATTTGGCCTTTACACATTACTATGCGTGTGATTTTCAAAAGTCACGCGCTGCATGGCACGTCGCTCTGGAATCGGGTGGGCCTGCACTGTTTCCCTTACTAGGCGCCGGGATTGCTGAGCTTATGAGTAGCAACGAAGCCGATGCACTACGCTATTACTCAACAGCGCTTGCATCGTTTCCACATCTTGCCATGGCGCACATGGGTATGTCCTATTACTACGCACATATTGGTGAGCTTGAAATGTCGATTGAGATGGAGTCGGTTGCGGTCGCCATCGGTCAAAAGGGCGGTGCAGGGGTGCATGCGCTCTCAAGGGCAATCGCTGCAAGCTTGCGCAAAGACAAGCAGACCGCGCTCGATTGGTTAGTGCAGGCAAAATTGCAGGCGGATATTTGGCTCATCGCTACTCGCGTAGAACCTTGCTTTTCATGGTTAAAAAACGACGCTGACTTCAAGCGCACGCTCAAGCGTATTGGAGTGCCGTGAGCTGGCGCGCTATTGGGCGAGTCGAAGCCGCTTCCAAATCTCCAGCGTAAGCGCGGATTGATTCATCGAATAAAAATGCAGCCCAGGCGCACCGCCTGCGAGGAGGCGCTCACACATTTGGGTAATCACATCGAGCCCGAAGGCGCGGATGCTGGCAGCGTCGTCGAGGTAGCCTTCCATTTTGCGCGCGATCCAGCGCGGCATTTCAGCCCCGCTCATGTCGGCGAAGCGGGCGATTTTTGAGTAGTTGTGAAACGGCATGATGCCGGGGACGACGGGCACTTCTGCGCCTAACTTTTTCGTGGCTTCTACGAAATGGAAGTAGGCATCGGCGTTATAAAAAAATTGGGTGATAGATGAATCTGCGCCTGCTTTGACTTTATGCGCGTAGGCTTGTAAATCCCGCTCGGCGAAGCGCGATTGCGGGTGGTATTCTGGGTAGGCAGCTACTTCGATATGGAAGTGATTGCCCGTGGTGTCGCGGATGAAACGCACGAGATCGTCGGCGTGGCGAAAATGCCCGATGTCGCCCATACCGGAGGGCAAATCGCCGCGCAGGGCGACTAAGCGATTGATGCCGTTTTGCTTGTAGGTTTCGAGCAGTGCACCGATGCTCTCCTGCGTGGAGCCGATGCAAGAAATGTGTGGAGCGGCTACGTTGCCTTCGCCCGCGATTTCAAGCACGGTGGAGAGCGTTTTCTCGCGTGTGGAGCCGCCCGCGCCAAAGGTGACCGAATAAAAGCCGGGCTTAATCGGGGCGAATTGCTTGCGCGTTTCGCGCAACTTCACTACGCCCTCGGGCGTGTTCGGCGGGAAAAATTCGATGCTGAATAAGCCGTTAGCCATGAAGTGATAAATCGGTAGGGTGGGCATTCCGTGCCCACCGATTATTAGGTGGTGGGCACGTAGTGGCCACCCTACGGTATGTTATTTGCGGTTTAATACCGCGCCGACTGCCCAGGTAATGAGGCTATAGACCAACGCGCAGACCATCGCCCAGCCAAAATTTTGAATGGTGATGCCATCAATGACTTTATCGGCGATCCAAAACATGAAGCCATTGAGCACAAGCAAGAAAAGCCCGAGTGTGAGCACCGTAATCGGCAATGTAAGGATGCCCAAGATAGGACGCACGATGGTATTGAGTAGACCTATCACCACCGCCGCGATGAGCGCGGACTGTGGGTTTGCCACTTTAAAAGCCGGAATTAGAAATGGCATGGCATAGAGCACGCCCGCGTTGATTAAAAATGAGATGAGATAGCGCATAGTGACCTGCCATTTTCTAAAAAGTGAAGGGTGCGAAACGGGCTCTTTTGAGGAAGATAATTCCAGAAAAGAACCTATTTTGCGCCGCAGGTATTTAAATAAAACACCTACGGCGCGTTGCTCAATTTACCTCAGCGGTAAACGCGCAAGGTTTAGTAGCGATACGCATCGCCCTTGTAAGGGCCTGCTTTTGATACGCTGATGTAAGCCGCTTGCTCATCGGTCAACAACGATAATTGCGCGTTCAACTTCGTTAACTGCAAGCGCGCAACTTTCTCATCCAAATGCTTCGGCAACACATACACGCCGATTGGATAATCTTTAGTCTTAGTGAAAAGCTCGATCTGAGCGATCGTTTGGTTTGCAAACGAAGAGCTCATCACGTAGCTTGGGTGGCCCGTGCCGCAACCTAAGTTCACCAAGCGGCCTTTGGCCAACATGATGATCTTTTTGCCGTCGGGAAACACAACGTGATCGACTTGCGGCTTGATCTCGTCCCATTGATACTTCTCAAGCGAAACCACATCAATTTCGTTATCAAAGTGGCCGATATTGCAAACGATGGCTTGGTCTTTCATCTTCGCCATGTGGTCGTGCGTGATCACGTGGAAATTGCCTGTTGCAGTAACGAAAATGTCTGCTTTATCAGCAGCGTAATCCATCGTCACCACGCGGTAGCCTTCCATCGCGGCTTGCAATGCGCAGATCGGATCAATCTCAGTTACCCACACTTGTGCAGACAACGCGCGCAGGGCTTGCGCCGAGCCCTTGCCCACGTCGCCATAACCCGCAACGACTGCAACTTTGCCTGCAATCATCACGTCCGTTGCGCGCTTCACTGCATCGACTAACGATTCACGGCAGCCGTAAAGATTATCGAATTTCGATTTCGTAACGCTATCGTTTACGTTAATCGCTGGGAAGGCCAATTTGCCTTCTTTGTGCATTTGATACAAGCGGTGAACGCCTGTGGTCGTCTCTTCCGTTACGCCTTTTACAGCGGCCAAACGAACCGAATACCACGTTGGGTTGGTTTTGAGTTTTTCTTTGATCGAAGCGTAAAGAATGGTCTCTTCTTCGCTTGTTGGACCATTCAACACGCTCAAATCTTTTTCAGCGCGCGTGCCCAAATGCAAGAGCAATGTTGCGTCGCCGCCGTCGTCCAAAATCATGTTGGTGTAGCCGCCGTCGGCCCATTCGAAAATACGATGGGTGTAATCCAAATATTCGGTGAGGGATTCGCCTTTGACCGCGAACACCGGCGTGCCTTCTTTGGCAATCGCAGCGGCTGCGTTATCTTGCGTAGAGTAAATATTGCATGAAGCCCAGCGCACTTCGGCGCCCAAAGCTTGCAACGTTTCGATCAACACGGCGGTTTGAATCGTCATGTGCAACGAGCCGGTAATACGCGCGCCCTTGAGCGGTTGCGCTTTGGCAAATTCTGAGCGGATGGACATCAAGCCGGGCATTTCCGTCTCGGCGATTTTAATTTCTTTGCGGCCCCAATCGGCCAGTGACATATCGGCGATGACGTAATCGGTGAAGGTTTTAGTATTAACAGGTGCGTTCATTTCAATGCTTTCGAAAGGGCGAAGCACAAAACGAGAGGGAAAATGTGGGTTCGCCCGATAACGTTTGTGTGTTCACACGTTAACGAGCGCAGTTCAACCAAGACATGCTTGAGCCTAGACTCACGCAGTTATAAATAACCGACGGAGTTTGCAGCGCTCCTCAAGCAAGGACCATAGTTTATGCGAACTGCCTGAAAACGGCAAGGTCTTTTTTGCGTGTCGCAGACGAACTTTGCCCTTCTTGCGCCGCGCGCACGTGCGCTAGCTTAGTAAAGAACGCCGACTTAGGCTCAGCATCCACAGCATATTTCGCGGCACCACGCGGTTGCCCTATATCAACTCTCGCTCGGCGTTGCTTAATATCTCTAACGGCACCGCATCTGTGTTTTTTATCGCGCTTGCAACCATGCGCAACTCGACAAAAATTATCGGATCAAGATCGCCTGCACCCGGCAGATTGCGAGCCCCCCCCACGCGCTTCGCGCGCGCTCAACCTTGGCAATGGTGTCCCATAGTTTCATTGCGTAAGAATGATACGTAAGTCTAGATTTGATAATCCCGCTGATGCATTTTGCAATTATTCATATATTGCTAATTATTAGGCGAGTAAATTTCTTTACATTAAAATTATCAAATTATGATTTTGAACTTTCATCGCCAATAATCTATGGATATTACAGATGTAATTAAGAAATTCGGCGGTCAAACAGCGCTTGCAAGGCAAATTGGCGTTAATCAGAGCGCGATCGCGTACTGGGTTAGACGCGGTGCTATTCCAATTAAATGGCATTCGCGGTTGTTGGCCTTGGCATCAAAAACTGGCGTCGATCTGCTCGCATCAGATCTAATCGGTGAAATTGTTGCGTCAACTATGCTAACTCCCTCAAATAGGTCTTCCAACGGGGCTGAAATCGATCATAAAGCATTATCTTCCGGCGATTCCAGCGCACCGGGGGAGCGTAGTGTTACTTCCCAATTTCTATTTTATGGAGCCAGCGACGGCACCGTAAAGGTGCAGGTGGTTCTTGGTGATGAAACTGTTTGGGCATCCCAAAAAGGAATGGGAGAGATTTTTGGTGTTGAAGCTAACACTGTCAATTATCATTTGAAGGAGATTTTCGCGTCAAACGAGTTGGAAGAATTAGCAGTTACTCGAAAAATTCGAGTAACTGCTTTTGATGGGAAAAATTACGACACTAACTTCTATAACTTAGATGCAATAATTTCAATCGGTTACAGGGTTAACTCCTACCAAGCCACTCAGTTTAGGAAATGGGCAACCACGGTACTAAAGGAATACCTTATTAAGGGCTTTGCCCTCGATGATGACCGACTCAAACAAGGAAATCAACTATTCAGTAAGGATTACTTTGATGATCTTCTTGAGCGTATTAGAGAAATTAGAGCGTCAGAACGACGTTTTTATCAAAAAATAACTGATATTTACTCGCAATGCAGTGTTGATTATGACAAAAATTCACCAATTGCACAGCAGTTTTACGCCTACGTCCAGGATAAATTGCACTACGCTATTCACGGACATACTGCCGCGGAGTTGATTCAGCTTCGAGCTGACGCAACTAAACCAAACATGGGTTTGTTTTCGTACAAAAATGAAAAAATCGGCGGGAAAATCACTAAACAAGATGTCACCGTCGGCAAAAACTACCTCGATGAAAAGGAAATTGACGATCTAAATAGGCTTGTAAGCATGTACCTCGACTTTGCAGAAAATTTTGCACGTCGCCAGATTGCTATGAAAATGCAAGACTGGTCAGATAAGCTGAATGATTTCTTGGCCTTTAACGCATATGGAGTTTTAGCAAATCATGGCCGAGTGAGGAGAGATACAGCGGAGCAAAGAGCCTTCGCAGAATATGAAAAATATCGCGTGGTGCAAGACAAAAACTACAAATCTGATTTCGACAATATTGTCGACGAAGTACGAACAAAGAAGCGGTTGCCAAAGAGCTCTAAATCAAATTAGCGCGCCCTTTGCTTGACCCCACCCTCACCACTTCGCCCCAATCCGTTCCCCCGGCAACATCACATAAGGGTCTTTCCAACCCGGAGTTGCTTTCAGCCGCTGCGTCCACGCGAAGAGATGCGGATACGTTTCCGCGAGGTTGATGCCGCTTTCTTCCACAGGGAAAAATAGATAGCCACAGAGCGAGAAATCGGCGATGGTGAGCGCGTTGCCGACAATGTAGTGTTGCGTGCTCAGGTGTTTATCCACCACCGAAAATGCGGCGTGGAGCCGCGCGCCGAGCCATTTCATAATTACGGGGTCGGGCGCGGTGGGGCCGAAGGACTTTAAGAAGCGGTAGGTAGCGAAGT